>CAMXWI010000009.1 GCA_947252915.1 uncultured Lactobacillus sp. | reverse complement strand
GAAACACTCATAATCATAACACTAATTACTTTTAATAAGAAACGAAAAAGCAATTTTTATTTTTATAAAATAATCCCCACCAGTACTAATTACTAGTGGGGATTTATCATAACGATTAAACGGAATTTAAATTTCTGGATAGGTCACATCTTCAACCTTAACTGGTTGATTATTTTCATCCGTCTTAACCACGGTGACGTCACATGGTGCATGGCGAATTACGTAAGCAGCAGTTGATCCGACAATAATCCGTCCGATGACATTCAGTCCGGTGGCCCCCACAACAATCATGTCGACATCATGCTTCTTAGGATATTGATCAGTAATAGCAATTTTGGCGTTTCCAACCATGACTGAAGAATCCACGTCCGTTAAGCCCGCTTGTTTAGCGTCTTCAACCAACTTCGTAAGAGTATTCTTCATTCGTTCAACTGCTGCATCATACATATCACGATCAATAATTCCATATCCCGCTGCAGTTGGATAGTGTTCACCATTGACAACACTTAATAAGTGCAAATGCGCCTCATTCCGCTTTGCCAAGTCAATTGCCTTATGAAAGGCCATCATTGATTGCTTGGAACCATCAATACCTACTAAAATGTTTTTGTAATTTGCCATTTTAATCACTCCTTTTAGTCCGTTACCAAATCATGAATTGCCTGCATATAAATTGCCATTGATTTAATTAAATCATCAACCGGCTGATACTCATTTGCTTGGTGCATTGTGTTTGGCGTATCTGGCATCAGTGCGCCAAAGGCAACTCCATTATCAATTAATTGGCCATACGTTCGGCCACCAATACACTCCGGCTTGGCATCTTGGTCACCAGTAACATCAATGTATGATTTCATTAATGTTTTAACAAGTGGATCTTCCGGATCAACAAAGTGCGGTGCATGGAAAGAGTCATAATGAGCATCAATTGCAAACTCGGCAGCAATCGGCTTAACCTTTGCAAGAATCTCATCAGGAGTAATTCCCTTAGGGAAGCGGAAGTTCATATCCAAGTGACCACCCTTTTGACCATCGAAATTCATGATGCCAGCATTCATCGTTAAATCACCCATGACGGGATCGGTAAATGCAGTCTTAAAGCCAGCCATTCGATCATCCAAGTGTAAGTAGTCAGCTACATAATCAATAAAGTTCTTAGCATTTCCACCAAAGTGTAAGGATTGCAAGAATTTGGCCATGTACGTTCCGGCATTAATCCCCTTTTCTGGTTCCATGCCGTGAGCAGCTTTACCGATCATTTCTAAATGAAGTCCATTCTCAGTTGCCTTCGCATCACCAGTCACTGGATTTTGCTTGAGAAATTCACCATACCGTTCCATCACTGCGTGCTTATCGGCTGTTTCCATAACAACTTCTGCTTCACGCGGTACCATGTTAAAACGTAAACCAGACTTAAATGATTTCAGAATGTCTTGCCCTTCATTGCCACCAGCAATATCGATCTTAATTGAAAACATTCCCTTTTCTCCGTTATAAACTGGAAATTCTGCATCTGGGGAGAAGCCTAAGTCAGGCATTGGTTCGGTCGCAAAGTATTTAGTCATGCCAGTCCAATCGTTCTCTTCATCCGTGCCAGCCACAAACCGAACCTTTTTATGAAACTTAACTCCCATCTCTTTTAAGGTCTTTAATGCATAGTAAGCTGCCAAACCGGGACCCTTATCATCAGAGGCTCCACGACCAATAAAATTACCATCTTTAATTACTGGGTCAAATGGGTCACTATCCCAGCCCTTACCTGCCGGCATCACGTCGAGATGGGCTAAAATAGCAATGGCCTCATCACCTTCACCCCAGTCAGCATAGCCAACCACATTGTCAATGTTTTTCGTTCGAAAACCATCCTTGGCGGCCATCGCTAAGAAAGTATGCAACGCTTGAGTAGGTCCTGGTCCCAACGGTGCATCTGGGGTTGCTTGTGAATCATCACGAACACTAGGAATCTTCACTAACGTTGTCAAATCACGCAAGTAATCATCTTTTTGCGCATTTGCTTTTGCCATCCAATCAGCCATGATTCTGCCTCCTATTATTCTTTCTACATTGATTATGATACCATAGGTTTGTAGTCGATTAAATCGTTTTCATTCATTAACACGAGGAAGTGTCAATTTATATGCAAAAATTAGATAGTTCAATTTTAAAGACCGTTATTACACCCCGTCCTCAGGAGAGTTTTAAACGGACTTTCGGCAAAATTCTCTTGGTAGGTGGTAATCACCAATTCGGTGGTGCCATTATCATGGCCAGTACTGCCAGTGTTTATAGCGGTACCGGCCTAGTTACAGTTGCGACAGATCCCATTAATTCCAGCGCCATTCATTCACAGTTACCCGAGGCAATGGTCATTGATTTTAATGATTCCAAAGCAGTTGCTCAGCTGACGACAAAAGTAGATACCATCGTTATTGGCCCTGGTCTCGGTGAAGAAGCGGAAAGTAAAACAATTCTTGAGAACGTTTTTCAGCATACCAATGAACATCAAGTGGTTGTCATTGATGGTTCAGCCATTACGTTAATGGCGCGAGACCAAATTGCTCAACCGAAGGGCCAAATTATCTATACTCCTCACCAAATGGAGTGGCAACGATTATCTGGAATTAAAATTGCTGATCAAACTGAAACCGTCAATCGAAAAGTTCGAGATGAGCTAAATGCTACCGTAATTCTGAAAAAACACCATACCGAAATTTATACAGACACCAAGGTTTACCAGCTCCCCATTGGGTCTGCGGCCCAAGCGGTTGGTGGAATGGGTGACACCTTAGCCGGAATGGTGGGTGGCTTTACAGCTCAATTCAGAAAAAACATTACCAATGCTGCACTAGCTGCAACCTATGCGCATAGTGCTATTGCCGATGAAATTGCCGAACAGCAATACGTTGTCTTACCACATCAGATTAGTCATGCCCTGCCTGGTTTTATGAAGAAAATTTCTTTAATGGACCAAGATCATACCATTGGATTTCATAATTAAGGAGTAATTAATGAACACTACATCTTATCAAATTGTTGCTTTTGACATGGACGGTACGTTTCTGACAGATGACAAAAAATTTAACCGTCCCCTCTTTGAGAAAATTCTACAAACATTTCAACGACAAGGGCGACGTCTTGTTGTCGCATCCGGTGATCCTTTAGAATGCTTACAGCGTTATTTTCCAAATGAACAAGACCAACTAACCATCATCGCGGAAAACGGCGCGCAAATCGTGGAAAATGGTCAAGAAATTCTTACCAAAACCCTTGATCCACAACTTGCACACAAGGTCATTAATTACCTTGTTCATACCATGCACATTGAACCTGTGATTTCTGGGCACCGCCAAGGATACTTCCCGAAGGATGCTTCAACTGCTACCATCAATCATCTTGCTTTTTACTACCCAACTCACCAACTGGTGGATAATTTTGATCAACTTCCTGACGATCAATTCTTTCAAATTTCCTTTCTAGTAAGTGACGATCAAATTAAAAATGCTGTTCAGAAACTAACTGCACAATTCGGTAATCCACTCGTGGTGACCCCAAGTGGAAATGGATCCATGGATTTAACTAATCCCGGAATCAATAAGGGATGGGCGCTAACGCAACTCCTAAATCGCTGGGGACAATCTCAGAAAAACTTGGTCGCTTTCGGCGATGGTGGTAATGACGTGACCATGCTTCAACTCGCGGAACTTAGCTACGCCATGCCAAATGGTGGTGAGGCCGTCCACGCGGTAGCTACGAAAGAGGCGGTTGCCGATAATAAACACGACGGCGTTTTAAAAACAATCCAAACTCAATTACTTTAGTTCAGTTTGGTAGGAGGAATCTTTCCAGTGCATTATGAAATAATTACGAATCCAGTTTCCGGAAGTGGTAAGGGGCACCAGGTTAGTCGCATGATTCAGCAATCCCTTCACCAACAAGGAGTATCCTTTCACATTAACGTTAGTCAGCGGGCCGGGCAACCACGGCAAATAGCTCAGCAATTTGCTCGCCGATCACTAACGAATACCTGTATCATCGTGATTGGTGGCGATGGTACCCTCCACGAGGTCGTTGATGGATTACTAAATACTCAGCAAAAATCACCACTTCCCGTTGCTTACATCCCCGCTGGCACTGGAAATGATTTTGCACGTGGTTATGGGATTTCTCGCAAACCGTTAATTGCCTTGCAGCAAATTTTGGACGCCCACCATCCTCACTGGATTAATGTCGGCCACTTTTTAAACTCACATCACCAATCTGGTATCTTCTTGAATAACTTCGGTACCGGATTTGACGCAGCAATCGTTCACCGGACCAATGCATCACGAGTCAAAAAGTTTCTCAATCAGCACCATTTAGGAACACTATCCTACGTCGCTAAAGCAATTGGAGTTCTCATCCGTCAACAGTCATTTACCGTTACAGTCACGACTTCTGGTCAAACGGAAATATTTCGGCACGCTTATTTAGTGGTTACTAGTAATCACCCGTTCATCGGTGGTGGAATCCAGGTCGCACCAGATGAATCAATTGATCGTTCTGAACTAGAATTGGTAGTTCTCGAAAAGAAACATTTCTTAACCTTGCTAGGTTCGATTATCATGTTCGCGGCTGGTAAAGTAACTAAATCTCGCCACGCTTACGTCTTTCGTGGGTCCCAGTTAAAATATTCTATTAGTCCAGCTCAACATGGCCAAATTGACGGTGAAGAATTAGGTTGTCACCCGTTTAATCTAACGATGACCTGTCAAAAATATCCGTTTTTAGAAGAATCCATCCATACAAAATAAGCTCCAGTCGCAACAATCGCAACCGGAGCTTATTTATTTATCTTCACTATTTAATATGCAATCGGGTTCGCAAAGCAGCCATTCTGGCGCCAAGCAAATTATCTGCTAACCGATACCGCAGGGCTAAGTAAATAAAGACGGCCATCCCAACCAAAACACCAGGAATTAGTGAGAAGAACGCAGTATACCGTCCATATGGACTTACTACCATGTTAATCAACGACATTACGACCTTAACTGCCACAAACATAATCAGGGAAAAACCAAGAATTTGGTTCGTGGACTTGGCCATGTCGTTAAAGTGTAAGCCAAATTCCATATTAAATGAATGTAAGATAAGGTAGTTAATCACCATCATTGCCAGACC
The DNA here is from genome assembly GCA_947252915.1 of uncultured Lactobacillus sp. Classification (GTDB taxonomy): domain Bacteria; phylum Bacillota; class Bacilli; order Lactobacillales; family Lactobacillaceae; genus Limosilactobacillus. The sequence goes on along the minus strand of CAMXWI010000009.1, from coordinate 7,045 downwards.
AGTAGCTAAAAGTGGTCCTAAACCACGAACTAACATCATACATGGCAACTGCAGGATAAACTTAACAATGACACCAATTCCCAGATAGCTCATCATCCGTTTGTTTTCTGAAATCCCTTGCATCATGGCTGCAGCCACTGAGTACATTCCTAAGGGGATGGACATAAAGGCCGCAAATTCAAGGACTGTCACCCCCGCCGCATCATAACGGTAAAAGACGGTGTAGATCTGTTGAGCAACAGCCGCCATGCCCATCGAGGCTGGAATCATGACAAAATAAAATAACGTTAAAGCATTTTCAATCTGCTTACGAATACTCTCCGTATCATTTTGGGCCCGCGCTTCCGATAATAGTGGAATCGCTGTGGCCGCCATACCCGAAGCAAACGAAATAATGATCATGTACAACTTATTCGCATTAAATGAGAATAATGCGTAAACTGCATTGATTTCGTAGGTAGTATAGTGTCCAAGCATCCGCATTAACGGTGGAAAAGTATATTGATCAATCAATTGGAAGATGATGATCCCAGATTCAATCACAATAAATGGAATTGCTTGGTAAATAATTTTAAAAATTAATTCCAAGGTTGAAACATGGGGATTACGTTCACCATTTTTAACCAGCTCATTCATTTCCCGCAAGTGTTTAAAGTAGGCCAATGCTAAAATTGCAATGGCGCCCAATGCCCCAATGAAGGCCGCAAACGTCGACTGAGTGACCGCAATCACCCAACTCCCCCGTTGAATTTTCATTACCAAAAACGTCGCTGCGAGGATATACGCAACCCGAAAGACTTGCTCAATAAATTGCGACATTGCCGAAGGGGCCATCCAATTGTAACCTTGTAGAAAGCCCCGCGTGATACTCATTGGTGGAATGACGAGCACCGCCCAGGTCAATGACTGAATGACTGGAACCACGTTCGGATCACCAGCTGCTAAAATACCCGCTGCCAAGAACATCACAATAGAGCAGATGACCCCCATGGCAATTGACACATACATTCCTGAATGATAAAGACGTCGGCTTACTCCATACTGATCTAATCCATTATAATGTGCGACTAATTTTGAAATTGCGGAAGGAATTCCGGCCGTGGCGACCGTTAAGAACATACTATAGATGTTATACCCTTTCGCAAAAAGTGCGTTAGCCTGAGTACTATAAGCACCCATCCATGTTACCCACGGAATCACATACAAGGCACCTAACAAGCGGGAAGTAATACTACCAGCCGTCATCCACGCTGAACCCGTGACCATTTTAGCTTGGGCATCCTGGGACTTCGTTGCAGCTTGATGATCAGTTGCACTTTCTCCTGATCTCATATTTTCACCTTTTTCATTATATTTTTTAAACAATCTTTATCATTCTAGCTTGATTTAAAACGTTAAGCAATCAAATTGGCCAATTCTTAATATTCATCTAAGTCTGTTGTAATTGCTTGAACACTGACTTCATCCGTCTGAAATTCTTCAATGACTTTTTCTAAATCCGTCGGCTTTGGTACTTCTTCATGATGACTCTCCAAATCAATCACCGTCAGCGCTAAACCAATTTCCGCCCGCATTAAAGCATTCCACTTATTATCGTCCAAGACATCAGCAGCTGGTAAATCCGGAAAATGTACCTTCGTTTTTCCTGCTTCTTCACTAATTACTGCTGGGTATGAAACAATATGATAATCCATTTGATCCTCCATTCTGCGCAACGAAAAAGGCTCCTGAAACCCTTGTCTCAAAAGCCCTTTTGTCACTCATTACTTAGCAACAATGTTAACAATCTTATTTGGCACGACGATGACTTTCTTAATGTCCTTGCCTTCCACAAACTTTTGCACATTGTCATCCGCTAAGGCTGCCTTTTCAGCACTGTCCTTATCAGTATCCTTGGCTAATTTCAACTTAGCCCGTACCTTACCGTTAACCTGTACAATCATTTCAACTTCATCTTCAACAATCTTACTTGGATCATAAGTTGGCCAAGGTTGGTAAGTGATTGTATCACTTTCGTTGAATTGGCTCCATAATTCTTCTGCCATGTGCGGCATAACTGGCGCAATCATCTTGATGAACCCTTTAATATATTCAACTGGCAGGTCGTCAACTTTGTAAGCTTCATTGACGAAGACCATTAATTGTGAAATTGCCGTATTAAAGTGCATCCGTTCATAATCTTCGGTAACTTTCTTAACGGTTTGGTTGTAGACTTTATCAAGTTTACCATCGTTAATCGTTGAAATCCGGTCACGTAAGTGATTGTTATCATCCATAATTAAGCGCCAAACCCGATGAACCCATTTATTAGCCCCATGGAGACCCTTTGGATCCCAAGGAACGGATTCCGTCAACGGTCCCATGAACATTTCATAGAGTCGTAAAGTGTCCGCCCCATATTGATCGACAATTTCATCAGGGTTAACAACGTTGCCTTTAGATTTAGACATCTTTTCGTGGTTACTACCAAGAATCATTCCTTGGTTAACCAATTTCATGAATGGTTCTGGCGTTGGTACAACTCCCAAATCATATAGGAACTTATGCCAGAAACGAGCATATAGGAGGTGGAGAACTGCGTGTTCTGCACCACCAACGTACAAATCAACGGGTGACCAGTAATCTAAGGCTTCCTTGGAGGCCAATGCTTGATCATTGTGCGGGTCAGTATAACGAAGCCAGTACCAGGATGAACCAGCCCATTGCGGCATTGTATTAGTTTCCCGCAGACCATGGCGCCCGTTTTCATCATAAACATTAACCCAATCTTTAATTTTAGCTAATGGTGATTCACCGGTCCCTGAAGGTTCAATGTTGTCGGTGTCTGGCAATTCTAATGGAAGTTCATCTTCTGGTACTAAAGATGTTGTCCCATCATCCCAATGGATAACTGGGATTGGTTCACCCCAGTAACGTTGCCGACTAAAGATCCAATCACGCAGTTTATAATTAACCTTCTTTTGTCCGGCATGATGTTCAGTCAGCCAATCAACCATCTTTTGCTTGGCGTCATCAATATTTAATCCGTCCAAGAAGCCTGAATTAATATGCTTGCCGTCACCAGTATAGGCAGCTTTCTCTAAATTGCCACCTTCGATGACCTGCTTAATTGGCAAATTAAATTTATGGGCAAACGCATAATCACGATCATCATGAGCGGGAACTGCCATAACTGCACCAGTACCATATGATGCCAAAACATAGTCAGAAATCCAAATTGGCAGTTTTTCACCATTAACCGGATTGATGGCATACGCACCTGTGAAAACCCCTGTCTTTTCTTTACTCAGGTCTGTTCGTTCAAGGTCTGAACGCCGGGATGCTTCTTCTTTGTATTCCTTAACCGCCGCCTTTTGATCAGCAGTGGTAATTTGGTTAACTAATTCATGCTCAGGAGCAAGTACCACATAAGAAGCCCCAAATAACGTGTCGCAACGGGTCGTAAATACTTCAATCTTTTGATCAGCATGACCAGCAATTTCAAAGTCAACAGCAGCCCCTTCAGAACGGCCAATCCAGTTCCGCTGCATTTCCTTTACACTTTCTGGCCAATCAACCAAGTCTAAATCGTCGATCAAACGGTCAGCATAAGCGGTAATTTTCAAAACCCATTGTTTCATTGGCTTACGATAAACTGGGTAGCCACCCCGTTTTGTCTTACCGTCTTCAACTTCTTCGTTGGCCACCACTGTGCCACCCATAAAATCAGGTGCCCAGTTAACCATGATTTCGTCTTCGTAGGCCAAGCCCTTTTTATACAACTGCTCAAAAATCCATTGGGTCCACTTATAATACTTTGGATCCGTGGTGTTAACTTCACGATCCCAGTCATAAGAAAAACCGAGTGACTGAATTTGATCACGGAAGTGGTCAATGTTCTTATTGGTAAACCCCTTCGGATTATGACCAGTCTTTAGCGCGTATTGTTCCGCCGGTAAACCGAAAGCATCAAAGCCCATTGGGTGCAAAACGTTAAATCCTTGCATCCGCTTCATCCGGGACATCACGTCCGTAGCCGTGTAACCTTCAGGGTGACCAACGTGCAAGCCCTGACCAGACGGGTACGGGAACATATCCAGTGCATAATATTTCTTTTTGTTATTATCCAGTGTGGATTTAAACGTTTCATGTTGTTTCCAATAACGTTGCCATTTCTTTTCAATGGCGGAATGATCATATCCCATAATCTCATACTCCTTTAACTAACCAGTTTGCTAATCACAAAAAAATCCCGCAGATACTTCTCAGTATCTACAGGACGAACTTTTCCGCGGTACCACCCGTATTCTACATTAACGTAGCACTTCAATTCCTTAACGCGGAAAACGTCGCTGCCTACTTAATTTCAGCATTGAGCATTCATGCGGTGAGTTCATTATGATTAATTCCACATTTACAGCCCCATGTGGTCTCTGAATAATTAATCATAATTACTAATCCGCTTGCGATTAGATATTGTTATTGATGGTAGCAAATTCCACCAAATTTAGCAAGGCACTTAAGCAAATACTTTGTTAGAATATTCATTGTTTAGAAAGCGAGGGCCCTATGAAAAAAATAAAAATTTTATTTAGTATTTGTTTAATTATTTTTATTGGCTTACTTCTCATGATGCTCTTTAATCCTGCCCCAGTTCAAAGCATTGATGATGCGCTTCGGCAGATTATTAATGCCCATCGGTCAGTTGTCTGGAATATCTTTTTTGTGAACTTTACCCAATTGTTTAATTCCAAGGAGACCATTATCTGGATCGTTATTACCGTCATTCTTAGTGGGATCATGGTCAATCGGCGTTTTGTTTGGCAAGTTCTCCTCACCATTGGTTCAGGCGTGCTGCTCAATCGGATTATCAAATTGCTGATTCAACGACCGCGTCCCAATACCAATCTTTTAATGCATTACAGTAGTTACAGTTTTCCCAGTGGACATTCTAGTGCGGCTGCACTTATTCTGGGCTGTTTAATTCTCCTGACTTGGCAAGTAGTCCGCCGGAACTGGGTTAAAGTTACAATTACCACTATCCTAGTAACATTAGTGCTTGCAATTGGCTTTTCCCGTGTCTACGTTGGTGCTCATTACCCCAGTGACGTCCTCGCTGGCTGGTGTTTAGGAACAGTCGTGGTAACCGGCTTTCAGTTATTATTTAATCATTTCAAAGTTTAAAGTGAAAGATCCAGCAGAGGTCAAACCATCTGCTGGATCTTTTATCCTAACCTAAAATCTGCTTTAATTCATCAACCTTGTCAAGGTGTTCCCAAGGCAAGTCAACATCGGTCCGTCCAAAGTGACCATAAGCTGCAGTTTGCTTATAAATTGGCCGCTTTAAGTCCAGCATCTTGATGATTCCGGCTGGCCGAAGATCAAAGACCTTCCGGACAGCAGCAATCAATTCTTCTTCAGACTTGGTACCAGTACCAAAAGTATCAATTGCGATGGAAACTGGTTTAGCAACCCCAATTGCATAGGCCACTTGGATTTCTGCTTTCTTAGCATAACCAGCCGCAACTAAGTTTTTCGCAATGTAACGGGCAGCATAGGAAGCTGATCGGTCAACCTTCGTAGCGTCCTTACCAGAGAAGGCCCCACCACCATGGTGAGCTGCTCCACCATACGTGTCAACAATGATCTTCCGACCAGTCAAACCAGCATCCCCTTGAGGGCCACCAATTACAAAGCGTCCAGTCGGGTTAATAAAGTATTTAGTCTGGTCATCCAATAAATTGGCTGGAATGACGGCTTTAATAACTTGTTCCTTAACATCTTGACGAATTTGATCTAATGAAACGTCAGGATCATGTTGGGTACTAAGCACAACCGTATCAACTCGCAATGGCTGATCGTTTTCATCGTATTCAACCGTTACTTCAGCCTTCGCATCTGGCCGTAAGTATTCAATCGTGCCTTCTTTACGCAACTTTGCGATCCGTTGCATTAACTTGTGGCTAAGCATTAACGTCAATGGCATATATTCTGGCGTCTCGTCAGTAGCATAACCAAACATTAACCCTTGATCACCCGCACCAATTTGGTCGAGTGGATCACCTTCACCTTCACGAGTTTCCAGCGAGTCATCAACCCCCTGAGCAATATCCGGTGATTGTTCGTCAATTGCAGTAATCACGGCGCAATTGTCAGCATCAAAGCCGTATTGACCATCAGTATAGCCAATTTCCTTAATTGTGTGGCGGACCACTTTCTGAATATTGACGTAAGCTGATGTCGAAACTTCCCCAAATACTAGTACCAAACCAGTCGTAACTGAGGTTTCAACAGCGACCCGTGCATCTGGGTCTTGTTCAAGCATTGCGTCTAAAATTGCGTCACTAATTTGATCAGCAATTTTATCTGGATGTCCTTCTGAAACGGATTCAGATGTAAATAAATGGCGTTCTCCCATTGTTTTAATTCCCCCATAAACTTAAAAGTGTCTTTTGCGGTTACAAGGCAGCGAAGACGACCGTCTCCTCCCATCGGGAATTTGCTTCATAACGAAAACCATCTTAGCATATTTTCTGCTTCGCATTCAATCAAAAGATCGGAAACTCTGTTATACTTATTAACATTATGAACAAAAAGAAGGACGGTTTAGCATGTGGGGTTTAATTAAGCGACAATTTCACGAAATTAACTGGAAAGATTTGGTACCAACAACTTTTATTCTCCTGATTAGTTGGTCAGACGCCCCGTTTACCTATGCCATCGGGGTTCAAGGCTCGCACTTTACAACTAATATGGGAATGCTACTGATGTATGAAGTTTGTATCGGCCTGGTGGTACCAATGCTGATTTACCATCGCTTTGGTTCAACCCTTTCTCTGATTCCACTCGCAGCAAGCGTGTGTTTTGCCATCATGGGTTTTAGTAATAATTTAATTTTATTAGCCTTATTATTGTTATTACCACTCTTTTTACTAATTATTCAAATGCCTTCCATGGACTTTCAAAACACGTTCGGCTTAATCACCTTCGGCTTGTTGTTAATGTTTACCGTTTCCGTTGCTTGTGCCTATGCCAGTCTTCACTTTATTTCATGGGAGATTATTAG
>CAMXWI010000008.1 GCA_947252915.1 uncultured Lactobacillus sp. | reverse complement strand
TCCGCATTCCGTTCAAAGTCACTAATCCAATTATCGCCACTTGGTTCGACTTTGCCGACTTTTTCACCCATCACATCAGTCACCTCAAGCGTCCCATCATCCAGCATTTTGACATCATCATAGTGGCCTTCCAATGCTTCATCCAGGTAACCTTGTAAAATATCCCGGACCGCAGTCGTAATCACTTCTTCCTTTGTTAGCTCATGACCACGGACCTTTGCCTGCGCAATCTTCATTGCGACTTCTTCCATGTTTTCTGGAACATCCAAACTCATCTTTACTCACCTTTCCTAAAATTGAAATCTTAGGTTTATCATATCATAATAGTAATAACAAACGAACGAGGAGAAGTGAACGATGAAAAAAGCTGTATTAATCCCTGCTGACTTTCGTGACGCAGGACGGCAAGTTTTTGAAGATGCGAACATCGAAATGATTGCCGTTAAAAATGTAGATAATGAAGCATTAATCAAGTATGGTGACCAAGTCCAAGGTGCAGTGGTAATGCTCGATCAAATCAGCAATGACACCTATGCTCAGACGCCACAATTAAAGGTCTTATCCCGAGTTGGCGTTGGTTATAATAATATTGATCCCGCTGGTGCAGCAGCCAATGGGGTCTGGGTCACGATTACTCCGCACGCCAATTACAATTCAGTTGCCGAAGCCATTTTAGGAGCAATCTTAATGGCTGCGCGCGATACTTACCAACGTCAACAATTATTGCTCGCCGGAAAATGGGATCAAGGTCACGCTACTGCTGGTCACGATATTAGTGGTCAAACTTTAGGAATTGTTGGGTATGGCCGGATTGGTCATGCATTAGCCCAAAAAGCAGCCGCTCTCGGAATGAACGTTGTGATTAATAATGGTGCCCACCATAAAAAGCTCGAGGTCGGTACTGAAGTTTCATTAGACGAACTCTTGGCGACTGCGGACTACGTTTCATTAAGTGCTCCCGTAACTAAGGAAACAACCGCAATGATGAATAAGCAGGCTTTCAAACAAATGAAGCCGTCAGCAACGTTGATTAACTTTGGGCGTGGCCAATTAGTCAACCATGATGATTTAATTGCCGCATTGAAGGATCACGAGATTCATAGTGCCGTGCTCGATGCCTTCCAGCAAGAACCACTCCCGGTAAACGATGAACTTACCAAACTGGATAACGTGTTCCTGACTCCCCATATCGGTGGTGGCACAATTGATGCGATGGACCGTGGTTGCCATGATGCTGCGAGTGAGGTTGTGCGCGTCCTACAAGGTCAAAAACCACAGTGGCCAGTAAATCAACTATAAGGACCTGGGACGATGACAGAAATTTATTTTCAAAAAATGACCCCTGAGGGCTATCACGAAATTGAGTTACAAATTGAGGAACTCAAGAAAGAGCGCCCAACTAAGATTGCGCGTCTTAAAGCTGCCGAGCGCTCGGTGACCTTTCCGAAAACACTGAATATAGCACCGCCAAACGCGATTTGCGGCATCTCGAAAGTCGTCTTCGCTACCTAAACAAACAATTAACCTACGCTAAGGTCATCCAGCATCAGGCTGGCGGACCCATTGATTTAGGTAGTACCGTCACAATTGAATTCTTGGATGATCACTCTCAGATTACTTATCAGATTGTCGGAACTCACGAAGCCGACCTTGCAAACCACAAACTGGCCTTTGACTCGCCGCTGGGTCAAGCCATGATGGGCAAAACTGCTAATCTGGTGGTAAATGTTATGGCGCCAGATTTCACCTATCAAGTCAAAATTATCACCGTGAAATAATTTTCATTGCAGAACGAACGTGACTTTTGTTAAAAAATAGTCACGTTCGTTTTTTTATTTCAAAATTCTCATTGCACTTTACAGATCGGTATGTTAGTTTTAAGCCACGAATTATAATTCGAGTTAGTTGTATATTGTTCGTGTTTAAAAGGAGAATTAATCTTGCATTCATTTAAACGTTACGGAATCGCCATTGCCGGAGTTGTTTTCCACTTAATGATCGGCGGCGTATATGCCTGGAGTGTTTTTACTAAACCAATTGCTCAACAAACTGGTTGGCAAGAAGCGAGCGTTTCCTTTGCTTTTAGTCTCGCCATCTTTTTCTTAGGAATGTCGGCGGCCTTTATGGGACGCCTCGTCGAAAAATTTGGTCCCGCCACCGTCGGGACCATCTCAAGTATCTTTTATAGTTCGGGAATTGCCCTCACTGGGGTCGCCATCCAAGTCCATCAGCTGTGGTTACTTTACTTAGCTTACGGTGTCATTGGTGGACTCGGCCTTGGCTCTGGTTACGTCACGCCCGTTTCCACGATTGTGCGGTGGTTTCCTGACAAGCGTGGCTTAGCAACCGGCCTGGCCATCATGGGATTTGGGTTTGCTGCACTATTGACTGGTCCGCTGGCACTGCGCTTGATCATGACTATCGGCCTTGCGAACGCTTTCTATGTTTTAGGACTGTTCTATTTTGTTGTAATGATTATTACCGCACAATTCATTCGTAAACCCCACCCACATGAACTACCTGCGGTAATTGCCAATAACGCTTCCCGGGTAAGTCTTACTAACCAGTCTATGACCGCCAATGAAGCCGTTCGTACTCGTTGGTTTACTTGCCTTTGGTTCATGTTTTTCATCAATATCACAACCGGGATTGGTTTAGTTTCCGCGGCCTCACCAATGGCCCAAAGTATGACCTCCATGAACGCTGCAACGGCGGCAGTGATGGTCGGCATCATCGGCTTATTCAATGGTTTTGGCCGGCTGGCATGGGCAACCCTTTCCGATTATATCGGTCGACCTCTCACATACAGCCTGATCTTTATTCTAGATATTATTATGCTGGCGATTTTGATTTTCTTTAAACAACCGTTCATCTTCGCTGTTGCTTTATGTTTGCTAATGTCATGCTATGGTGCCGGCTTCTCCGTTATTCCCGCCTACCTTAGCGATGTCTTTAGTACCAAAGAGTTGGGTGCGATTCACGGTTACGTGCTCACTGCTTGGGCCGCAGCAGGAATGGTAGGCCCTGTCCTGCTGTCGTGGACTCATCAAATTTTGCATAATTACTACGTGACCTTAATTGCATTCATCATCATTGACTTAATCGCCATGATTATTTCCATCCGGATTCAAAAAGATTTTGTTACTAACCAATCAGTCGAATCTGTAAACTAATTCTTACTAATATGAAAGCAGGGTTCAATGTTGTCTTCTGACTGCATTGAACCCTGCTTTTGTTATTCATCTGCATCCAAATTTGGTGGTTTCCACATATACCGGTGGAAGATATTCATTATTCCAATTAAAACGAACAACGCCGTTTCTAAGTATGTAGCAACATCCGTATCATTCGAGATCACCATTCCAATCATAATAACGATTTCCAGAAATAATAATGTCTTCCCGATGAAAGAACTCTTCCGGTAGCACTGAATTATTTTCTCACGGTGATAATGTTCTTTACTAATTCCTAAAAAGAACGGTTTAACATGTTCACCATACAAAATCGCAACTCCAAAGACGATTGCAAATAGAATGGCACAAACATCGATTATTGAGGAGGAATCATTAATATACTCGAACATCAAAAAGAAGATTCCATACATTATGAAAAATAATCCCCGAAAGATGCTAAAAGCATTATAAGATTTGCCTTGCTCTAAAAATTCTTGAAGATCTTGATCTTCTCTAAGCAATGAATCAATGGAGATTTGATAGAAATCACTAATTTTGACGAGTGTATTTAAGTCTGGGTAGCTTTTCCCCTGTTCCCAATTAGAGATCGTTTGGCGAGTCACATATAGATTTTTTGCAACTACGGATTGGGTCAAACCGAGCTTCTTACGTTGCATTTTGATCTGCGTGCTAAATTTCATTTTGCTTCTCCCTTTGGCTTTTGAAGAAAGTATAACTGAAGAAGCCCTGGGAGGCTAGCAAGCTTTGTTTGCATCGGTAGTCTGACAGAGTTTGCAGGTATAAAAAAGCATCCAGTAATTAATACTGAATGCAATATATTGAATTATGGCAGTCGGTGCTCAACCTGGTCTTGATATATCTGAAAAGTCTTCGAGTCAAAACAAACCATCGTCACTTCACGAATATTTTGTGCTTTATCCATAAACTTTTGAATTGTCTGTACCGCGATTGCCGCCGCCTGTTCAAGTGGATAAGCATATACCCCGGTACTAATCGAAGTAAAAGCCACCGTCTGACAGCCGTACCGATCAGCTAAGCGCAAACTGTTTTGATACGAATTAGCGAGTAGCTGTGGTTCTCCAGAATAGCCACCGCGCCAGATCGGCCCGGGCGTATGAATAATATATCTAGCAGGCAGGTTAAAGCCACTGGTAATCCGGACCTCACCTGTTGGACACCCATGAAATTTCTCACAAGCAGCATACAGAGCGGGGCCAGCTGCCCGGTGGATTGCACCATCAACACCGCCACCACCCATTAGTGTCGTATTAGCAGCATTCACAATCGCATCACCCTGAAATTGGGTAATATCTCCCTGAATAACTTTCAATTGTTTCATGTAGCTCATCCTCATCAGTGACTAATCGATTATTACCTGGGAAATAATTTACCAAATATTAACCCGTTCTTCTGCTGGTTTCCACATTGGATCACCTTCATGAATATCAAAGACATTAAAGAATTCATCTTGATTTTGCGCTTGAACGTTGGCCCGTAATTTGTTTGGCACGTGCACATCAATTGATAGTAATAATTGCATATACTGCGTGGTGGCCTTCATCCGCCAAATCCGTGCCCAGTTAATAAAGAATTCTTGTCCTGAATAGTCTGATTCTTCTTGAGCGGCAGCGAGCGCACAACTTAATCCACCACCATCCGCAATATTTTCAGAAACCGTTAATTTACCATTCACTTTTTGACCAGCAAACGGCAAACCATTAAATTCATCAATCATCTTCTGTGCCAGCTTTTGGAAGTGTTCCGTGTCTTCGTTGGTCCACCAATTATTGAGGTTCCCATATTCATCAAACAGGGCCCCATTATTATCAAAAGCATGGGAAATTTCATGCGCAATTACCGCACCGATCCCACCATAATTTTCACTACTGGTCTGCTTTAAGCTATAGAACGGTGCCTGAAGAATTGCTGCTGGAAATACAATGATATTTTTAAATGGATGGTAGTAAGCGTTCACGGTTGCCGCACTCATTTCCCACCGGAGTCGATCTACTGGTTGGTTCCACCGACTGAAGAGCTCCCGGTTGGCAACTACCCCCAATTGGTTGACATTCTCAAGGAGGCTTTCACGCGGATCAACCGTCAAATGATTGTATAAGTCCGGAATTTGGTCTGGATAGCCAACCTGAATCCCTAAATGATTTAATTTAGTAATAGCTTTTTGCTTAGTCGTTTCACCAAGCCATTCATTATGCGCTAGACGCTGCTTATAAACGTCAACCATTTGCTTAACCATATGGGTAACATCTGCTTTAGCGGTCTCGCCAAAGTATTTACGACCGTAGTAATCACCAACTACTTGGCTAAAAATTCCCCGGGTCAGATAAAAAGCGAATTTTCGGTGGTTAACTGGTTTTTTACTGCCGGATAGTGCCCGACTATATTCGCCACTAATGGTACGCAACTCATCCGTGAGCAAACCTGCCTGTCCCAGAACTTCGTTAACAATCAACCAGCTCTTAAAAATTGCAAAGTGATCTTTTAAAATTTGATCTAACGCTACCATATATTTTGGCTCAGTCACAATTACCTTCTCTGGTTGGGTACCGATTAACTCACTAATGACTTTTGCCAGATCAAGTTGATTAGTGTGCGCCGCAAATTCCGCCAAACTCTGTGGATTATACATTTTACTATAATCGGCACTCTCTTCCGCACTTTTGACATTCGGAACCAGTAACGAATCAAATTGAATTGTTTCATCAATTAAATTATCCGCTTGTTCCTCGTCATACCCCACTTTTTGCAGAAGCTTCTTCGTCATAATCGACCACTGCTTCAGTAAAACTGGTCCCTGGGGATTATCTTTATCATAATAATTCTTTTCTGGGAGAATTAAACCTGGCGCAGCCGCAAACAGTGCATAGACCGTGGCATTTTTCATATCCGCATCAATGTCAAAGGAGACCGGTGAGGCGGAACCTTCCAAGATGAATTGTGCCCAATGTTTTTGGTAATCCGCATAACTAGAAAGCTTGGTAAATTGTTCTAGTCGTTTCTGGAGTGGCGCCACCCCTTCCTGATCACGCCGGGCAAAATCCTTGGCCAGCTGATACAACTTCACCGCTTCTTGTAGTCGACTGTCCTGTGGCATCGTTTGCGTAAATTGATCAAAATCATCCATTAATTGCCGGTCAATGGCGTCAACTAAATCATTAAATCCCCCCGTAGCTGGTTTATCTTCAGGGATTTTAGCAGTTTTTAACCACTCACCATTCACCGCCTCATATAAATCATTTTTGATTTCTGATTGATTAATCGCATCCATTGTCTTCGCTCCTTTGACTTTCTTCTTTTAATTATACCGAATCATCCCTCAAATGGTCGCAACAATTCCCGTTTTGCGGCCGCCGAAAACCAACGATCATGCATGCCGACTAGTTGGCTGACTGCTTGGTAATTATCTAACTTAATACGGCCTTGAATAAGATCGCTTTGTTGAAGTGCCCGCGCCATCTGAACCACCGATGTAGTCACCGGATTTTGATATAACTGGTTTGGTTCTTCATCCCAATCTAACCATAATAATTTTTTAGCTTGTCGATACTCAATATCATTTTCCATTACCATTTGTAGATAACGTGGCGCCAATAGTGTCATTTAGTGTTCCTCCAATCGACTGACCAACGTTGGAATATTTGTGACAGATAATGGTGTCGTGCTCGTTAATAACCACATAACCCTTTGATAGACATGATTATTAATGGTTGATTCACCCCAGCCGTCAGTAATTATAATAATTGGTATTTGCCTATTAACCCGTTGTTGATCTAAATAGTCGAAGACCGCCTGATAGCTGGTTCCGCCACCACCATAACGAAGCGGCTCCATGGGATGACTTCGACTAACTAATTCTGGTTCTCGTTGTACTTTTGCATCAAACACACCAACCATTAGTTCTAACCCAGCACGCTTGGCCAACCGGTTCACCAGTTCAATGCTTCGACTCACCGTTTCGTTACTCATTGATCCGGACTGGTCAATAAAAACCATTAATCTGGTTACTAACCGCGTGATGTGTCCCGGCAATTCTAACCGTTGGGGTTGTCGCCGATTAAACCGTGCCCTTGTCACCCGATTACCATGCGGAATTTGTTCAATCAAACGCCAAAATGCTTTTATGGCAGGCAACTCGTACTGCTGATTTGTATCAGTCAAAGTCGCTCTTAAGGACTGCGGTAATAATCCCCGTTGTTGGGACGTTAACCGTGCCTGGCTTTGTTGAACTAAGCGTTGTATTCGCCCCGCACGAATTAATTGGTTACCAGGCTGAAACCATCCCAGATGCATACCACGCGAATTTTTAAAACGACCATGCCTGATTGCACCTTGCAAACGCCGTTGTTGCTTAGCGTTTAATTTCCGGAGAACTTGTAAATAATAGCTCGAATCTTGGTGTGACTTTAAGGGAAGGTGTAGGATCTGGCTCATCTCCTCTAGGGTCGCGGTGCCCGTTGGTGCATTATCAAGATATTGGTTAACAGCAATGTCACATGCCAAACTAACTCGCTCCTGGTCATCACTAGCCGCATAGCGTACTGGATGTTGCCAAGCAATATGCAGAGCTTGGTGTTTCAGTAGCTGGGTCAACTCATCCATCCTCAAATGTTTAATTTGCGCTACTGCCCCCTGTAAAACAAGCCGATCATGATGCCAAACTAATGAGATGGCCTGATCACCATCCTCAATCATTTCCCGGGAAATATTTATCAAAATGTCCCCCATTAACGGGTCCTGATGGAGTAACTCAATCATCGCTTGCGAAAGCCGCTGGTTTGCATCTATTTGTTTCATCCTACTTCACCGCGATTTTTTGCAATAATTGATAAAAGTCTTTAAATTCGTTTTGACCAGCCACCGCTTGTTGATAGATTTGCGTCAAGAGTTCTGGCGCGTTGTGCGTTATTTGAGCAAATTGTTGGGCAATGGCATATTGGCCATCCGCACTGACCAATGATAAGTATTGAGTCAGTCTTTTTAAATATTGACTATCCAGCAACTGATCATGATCCTTTTTTATCATCTTAATTAACAGCTGCACCTTATCAGCATCACTAATCTTCTTGAATGCTTCAGTTTCATCTGTTGAAACCAGATTTTCAACCGTCAACCGATTCCCTTGGTGTAAAACATAATCAGCAAACGCCGTTCCAACTTCAACTCCAAGATCCCCACTGAAAATATCAGCCATCAATGTGGCACGACTTTGCTGATCTAATTTTAATAATTGGGTAAAGTTCATGGAAACTCGTTCCCATGAACGCGGGGTTGGGTAAAGATCACCATTTCATGGACCATTAAAATACGTTGGGTGATCTTGTAAATACCGTTGAACAATCGGCTGGATCCGTGGTTCTCCCTGCTGATTCAATTCGTTAGCCCACTGCTGCCAATCAGTCAATGAAGCCGCCATCTCTAACCGGACTGTTCGGTCTTTGATCGCATCATCCGCAGGAGTTACTGCATAATCAGTATGGAAAAAATTAGTCATCGTGGCATCTGGATTTTCCGCAATCACAATCCGTACTTGCTGGGGTAACTTCAGGCTATTGATCTGACGTTGCAAGACCAAGTTCATCAGCTCAGCTTGCACCGCTGCAGTTCCCCGGTTAAATTCATCCAAAAACCAAATAATGGGCTGAGCTGAATTGTGTTCAGCCTGTTGAATAATTTGAATAAGCGTTTCTGAATATCCATACTGAACGTTAGCAAGCGTCCCATAACTAGTGGTTTGGATGAATGCTTCATCGCGCAGTGGCGGCACCGGAATGGCTAAATCACCTTTTTCACTCAAACTAACCACCGTCGTGAATAACTTGGCATTTAGTTCTGTGGCAACTTCATTGACGAGAGCTGACTTACCAATTCCTGCTTCTCCAACGATATTAGGAACGTTATCCGCCGCTAAAACTACTTTGACTGCTTCTTTCATTGCCTGATAACTTAATGCCACGAATCATTTCCTCCAACCATGATTTATCTTATCTGAATCTCGCTTCCGCATTTTAGAAACATATGGATTGTGTGCTACATAAAAACGTAAATCTTCATGGGCGTTCGCTCCTTTAGGATTAATCCCCACCCGCTGACTACTGATAACCGCTAATGGTTCACGTTTCTCATCAATCCGGATTGTTAATGGCGCATTAGCCATTGACTGACCATCTAATTTACGATCGTGAATTCCCAGAGCTTGAACTAATTTACCTGGGCCGTTAGTGATATTCGTCCCTTCCATTCCGCGATTTCGATTCATTTCTTCAGCATTGATCGTTGGCTCCAATGCTCGAATCAGGATTCCTTGTGGTTCTTCAGCATCTTGAACCACCACATCAAAGCAATAGTGAGAACGAATTTGATAAATATAGATATCACCTGGATTGCCATAAAGCGACTCCGTGTAGTTTGTCCGGCAACCACCATATGCATGAGAAGCTGAGTCACTTTCCCCTAAGTAAGCCTCGGTTTCTACAATTAGGCCGCCTAATTGCCCTTGAGGACCATTATAAATTACTTCACGTCCCAATAAATCTTGCGCAATCACAGTCGTTGGCCGGCCAGTAAAAAATCGTTGATAGTCATTCATAGCTCTTTACTCCTTCTTGTATGTATCCTATCATTGATCTCGAGGTGATTAAACATGGAAATTAAAATCGAACGGATTTATACCAAGCCAGTTGACTTAGCTGGTTACCGAATCTTGGTTGATCGTCTATGGCCACGAGGAATTTCTAAAGTAAACGCTCACCTTGACGAATGGATTAAAGAAGTTGGTCCAAGTACCGACCTACGAAAGTGGTTTAATCATGACGTTACAAAGTTTGCTGAATTCAAGACCCGCTATTTAGCTGAACTACAGGATAATCCAGCGTATGATCAATTGCTGGCGACCGTTCGTGAACAACTCAAAGAGCAGAACGTAATTCTCCTCTTTGGTGCTAAAGATACGGAACATAATCAGGCTGTTATTCTCCAAGAAAAATTGGAACAAGATTTATAAGAATACAAATAGGACTCCTCACCGATGAAGAGTCCTATTTTAATATTCAACTCAGTTACTAACTAGTGACTTGCTGCTTAAAAATCTCTTGTCCCGTTGTCAGCAGATCTGCTGATGCTTCAACGGATAAAAACCGTTGGCAGGGAACTTCACTATGACGATCCTTAAACGCCATTGGCTCCGCAGCCACAATCATTACCATTAGATTATTTTCCGTTAGCAATAATTGTCCTGGGTGATGATATTTGCCCTTGGTATGTTTACCAGTCCGCCACGTATGGATTTTCGCCTGTCCGTCAGCACCAGTCTTTAACTGGTAACCCCCAGACCCGTCATTTTCTACTGGTAAACCATAAAATTTCTGCACTTCGTATTGATTTTTCTTACTCATTCTGTAATTACCGTTGCTGGGCATAGTGCACTCACTAATTGGAAGAAATACCCTTCCGTTAAGGCCTGCGCCCATGTTCCTTTACGTTGATTTTCGCCATCAATAATCATCGATAACATGGCCTTGACTAATCTGTCCTGATTAGTCAGCATCACGTCGCCAACCGTTTCATGGTTAATTTGTGGAGTAATCTCAGCTGCCCGTAATGTTTGACGATATTGTGCATCATAATCCAAAGATCGCCGAAATTCATCCGCAAATGACCGCATTGTCTGATCATAAATTGGTTGACGCACTTGATCAACGTCTTGCCATTTAATATGTTCATCAATCATTTGGCGAAAGTAGGTTAGATATTCTGCATAATTCATCCTTATCACCTTCACCACTATTATAGCTGGTCTAGATCAATTTGTATAAATAATCTCGATTATCGGAAGATCGTGTTATGATCAACTTAGGATTGATATAAAGAAGGTTAGTCGAATGGGAAAATTAGTTACTGCAAGTCAAATGAAACAATTAGATTCCCACACTATCAATGAAATTGGGATTCCTTCCCTAGTATTGATGGAACGAGCGGCATTAGCAGTGCGGGATGAAATTCTAACCGCATTTCCACTAAATCAAGCGAATGTGGTAGTGGTTGCTGGTAGTGGTAATAATGGTGGTGACGGTCTGGCAGTCGCCCGCCTACTAACCATCGCTGGAAGTCATGTCACCATTGTCAACGCCGGTAACCTCCACCATGCATCTGAAGAACACCAAACCCAAGAAAAGATCTGTCAATACTATCAAATCGCTGAAACAACTGACTTAAGTGTCTTGAAAGACGCTACCCTGATCGTTGATGCCATTTTTGGCATCGGAATTGACCGGGACGTGAAAGGGCACTATGTTGAGATCATTAAAGCCATTAATGATTCTAAAGCACCCGTCGTTGCAGTTGATATGCCATCAGGAATTAATACTGATACTGGTGCTGTCATGGGGAGTGCCGTTCGAGCTACCACTACCGTAACCTTTGCTTATAATAAAGTGGGTCTCACCAAAGGCGCTGGTCAGCAGTATGCTGGACGCTTAGTGATCGCTAATGATATGGGAACTTATTAATAATAAAAAGGGTTGGTCAAAAACCAACCCTTTTTATTATTAAATCCTAAGCACGTGACTTGTAAGCACCATCAGCGGTGTTAACAATAATCTTGTCACCGTTCTTAATGAATGCAGGAACTGTGACAACTAAACCAGTGTTCAACGTAGCTGGCTTACCACCACCATCGATGGTTGCTCCCTTAATTTCTGGTTGAGTATCAGTAACTTCCAACGTAACCGTAGCTGGTAATTCGACCCCAACGATTTCACCATTAACGAAGTCCATTTGTACTTCCATGTTTTCTTGTAAGTACTTCTTTTCTTCGGTAATGTTGGAGTTTGGAACTTCGTATTGTTCATAGTTTTCCAAATCCATGAATACGGAATTGTCCCCTTCTTCGTAAAGGTATTGAGTATTCCGCTTGTCAACGTTAACTTGTTCAACCTTCTCAGAAGGACGCATCGTGGTGTGCACGATTGATCCAGAACGAACATCCTGAATGTCCATCTGCATTAAAGTGTTACCCTTACCTGGCTTGTGGTGGTTAATAGTTAAGACCCGCAGTAGCTTATCGCCACGCTTGAAAACCATTCCCTTTTTCAAATCAATTGTTTGAATCATTATAAGTGCTCCTTCACTACGAAATTTCTGTAACCAACTCACTGATTACAACATACAAAATCATTATACCATAGTTTAATGACAGTTTTTAAGTGCCTGCCTGCTAACTACTTTTGATAAATCAAATTTGAGGCTGGAACTCGAATTAACGTGTATTGTTCGGCAACATGGCCGGCCCGGCATCCTAAACCATTTAGTAAATTATTTCGGTAGTGGATGGTCATGACCGCTGCAACTGCATGGTTTGTCCGCGCATCTTCCTTCGCCAACCTTTTACGGTTCCATGGATAAGCTGCTGCTTCAGTGCTCAAATAGTGATCACTATCCGCAATAGAACCATAACGTGAGTTCGTCAGATTCTTACTGCCAGTTGTCCAATAGGTATAAGAAACCACTGGATGTTTACCACCTTGACTCCGGTTAGCCTTGACATAGTAATAGTCATCCTTAACTTGTCCCAATTGCAACGTTTGATACTTCGTGCTTGTCACAACTTCTTGTGCATCACGATAGTTGACTGTCCGAAAGAATGACAGGTAACTCATGCCCCATAGCCAAGCAATGGTAATTACCAGTAACACCACATACCGAATAACCAAATTCCCGGTATAGCGTTGACCAGTCTTTGCGATTAACATTAATTGATGTACCCGAATATAGTGGATTACGTAACATAGGAACACTACTGCGCCAATCCACAGTAGCCACCCCAACCAATTCCAAGTCATTGATTCTCTCCATTTCTTGCTTTATCTACTAAGCAATGATGTTTTGTATAGCATTAATTGTACCACAACCGATTTCTTCTTCGCCTTTTTTCACAATAACGGGTATAATAGTAATATTAATGCACCACGCCGTGTGATATGAAGGAGGATTAACCAATAATGGATGAAGGAAACAACCTTTCAATGGACATTATTAATTACGAAAAAGATCATGATTTAACTGATAATGAAATGGCCTTCGGTAGCCAACTTTCAGTTGAACGGGTTCATGACATTAAATCCCAAGCTAGCGATGCAACTCCTGAAGAGGAAGGACTGTTACGTCGCTTCATGGATTCACACCAATAAAAGTATAAAAGGCAGGAAATCATAATGATTTCCCGCCTTTTTATTACGCTGGTTCATGAAAACTAACTGGTAATTGTTGAGGTTCAACTTCTGTTTGCGGATCTTTAATTTTTTTCATTAGTGTATCAATTAATTCGTCCGCAATTTGTTCTGTTGGCTGCACAACCGTCGGTAATGATGGTTCAATTGTCCGGATCATCTTTGAGCCATCATAGCCCGTGACAATAAAGTCATCATTAATTTTCTTGCCTGCCTGAATAGCAACATTGCGAATTTCAAGTGCTTGCAAATCATTCGTGGCAATGACCCCATCGTATTTCCCGGGAAATGTCTCGACAAAGTTAGTCCGCTTTAAATCCAGTGGTGTGTAATTAG
>CAMXWI010000007.1 GCA_947252915.1 uncultured Lactobacillus sp. | reverse complement strand
AAGTAACGGTGGCTCAAATAGTATTCCGCATTTTTATTTTGCGTATACAAGCCGTTAGCAGAACGAAAGTCTGGAATCCCGGAAGCCGTGGAAACCCCCGCACCTGTTAGAAATACGATGTGGTTTGCATCATCAAAAAGTTGTTGTTCTGCGACTGCCATTTGATCACTTCCTTACAATAAATGGCACGTTTAGTTCCTTTAATAGTTGTTCCACTGGTTCGTCGTACATCTTAACAAATGCTTGGGCACGATCTTTCCCTGCGGGCCCATGTAAGGTAAAGGAATTTTGATGGTCATTCCGCCGAAGGCCAATGTAAACATCATCATGTCCCTGCCGATCCTTCATATCTGAATGGAAGATTTCAAAGACCTGCCGGACCTTAAGCCGTAGTTGTCGCGCGCTTAATACAGGCGAAACCGTTGTAAATTCATTATTATGCAATGCTGGCAGTCCCCACTCAAGGAGTTGCGCATCAAAGAGCTGATACAATTTGACGATTTGTCGCCGCATTTCAAATGGAGAATCAATCCGTCGTTCCGTAATTTGATCATACATCTTTTGGGCAGCTGCGAATGCGACTGGATAATCAGTGGTCAGTTGATCCTTAAATTGGTCAATGTGGTCACCATAAAAAACCAGTGCGTCTAGTAGCGTCAATAGCCGAAGTGTCCGTTCATCGTCATCGCCCTGGTCGTTTTCTTTAGAAATTGTAGCTTGAATTCCTTTTAGATATTCGGCTTCGACTTGTTCATCAATCAAGCCGTGCTTCCGTTGCTCAGCCACCACCACCCGGTGCATTGCGACGTCATATAAATCAGTTGACATAATCATCATTTGTTCATCCAACTGTTCATCACCAAGTGAGAGCTGGAAGAAGATCTGCGGAAAGCCCCGCAGAAGCATCAATAAATGCAATAATTCATGGGAAGCCGTATAGTTTGGCGCCGTCATGTCAGTCACCGTAATTACTAAACCGCCTGGCAATGTTGTTTGCCGAGCCTGATCATGACGAACATAGCCAACGGGTTCCTTATCTTGATCAAATTGCACGAAAACACTGCCCTCCGGATAAAGCTCATTGACCGCATCCAACAAGCTTTGGGCTTCCTGGTTTAATTGAAATGGTTTCGGCATGTTATTGCTCCTTTCGTAACTGCTGTAATAGTTGCTTAGCGACCGCTGTATCGACTTTCGGCACGGTCCGCAATAATTCCGTTAATGGTTCAATTTCATTAGTATTAGCACCGACACTAATTGCAAGTGAACGATACTGTAATTTCATATGACCGGATTGAATGCCCGTCGTGGCAAGTGCCCGTAATGCCGCTAAATTTTGCGCTAAGCCAACACTGGCGAGCACCGCACTGAATTCTTGCGCACTTTTAATCTGACTGATTTGATAATTAACTTTGGATTGAGGGGTCAATTTGATGGATCCACCAACCACCCCCACCGTTAATGGAATAGTAAGCATCCCTTCTAGCCCATTATTAACTAATCGCCACTGACTTAAGCCACGATACTGACCGTCACGGGCCGCATAGGCATGGGCGCCAGCTTCAACCGCACGCCAATCATTACCGCTGGCGATCACCGCAGCATCAATTCCGTTCATAATTCCCTTATTATGGGTCACTGCGCGGTAAGGATCTGCTTGCGCAACTTCACTCAACTCTGCAATCCGTTCAGCAACTTGGTGCCCCGTCATTTTCTTTGTCGCAAGCTCGTCATTATGTACTAAACACTTCACCGTTTGCACAGCATCAACTGCATAATTGCTCAAAATCGCTGCTAAAACATGCCAGTCATGTTGTTGACAATATTCACCAACGGCTTCTGCCATCGTGTTCACACTATTGGCCCCCATGGCTTGATCAACGTCAATGAGAATGTCCAAACTAAGGAACCGTCCAGTGCGCCGCACCTGATAGTTTTTCGCACCCGCTCCCCGTTTTTTCATCGATGGGTGTGCATCATTAGCAACTTGCAAAATAACTTCACGATTTTTTTGACACCATTCACTAAACTGCTGCTCATCCGCATCACTAATCAGAACCTGGCCACGCACAATCCGGGTTTGTGGATCAGCTTGAAAGCCACCACTGGCTGAAATCCGTTTGGCACCATTACATGCAGCAGCAATTACTGACGGTTCTTCAATGGCCATTGGGACAACATAATGTTGGCCATTCACCTTGAGCTGGATTGCTACCCCTTCTGGGAGCTGATAGTCCATCACGTAATTTTCGATCAATTCGTTATTAATTGACGTGGTCTGGTCGCGTAACGTTTGTTCTTCAGTTGACGTTAACTGACAATGTTTCGCAATCAACCGCTGCCGTTCAGTGACTGATTTTTGGTAAAGTCCTTTCATCCAATCATTACGCATGATCGTCACCATCCCGAGTTTGGCGGCGCTGAATATACTCTGTAATAATTCCTTCACGAACCCCACTTTCCGAGAAAATAACCCGGCCATCACTGTTGCGTTGTAAAAGGCAAATCAGAGGCAGCATTCCACCAACGATGATGTCCGCCCGATCACTTTCCAAACCTGGCATCTTTTTTCGCTGGGCAAGATTCTTACTTAATAACTCCCGGTAAGTAGAATAGACAATCCGTGAAGTTAAACGATAACCATGAATTCCCCGGTACTTTGACCGTCGGTGAGTCTTGCTCATCCTTGCAAGTGTCCGGTTGGCACCACCTAACAAAACAATTGGTACCCGGTTAGCGTAACGTAGCCAGGGCACCTTATTGTAGCGTTGCGTCACCATTGTCTGGGCCCGAAACAACTCAGCTGCTCGAACAAAGCCTCCCAGATGGAATTGTTCTGAAAGATTAACCGCGCCAAATGGCAAAGAAATCATATCCCGAGCCTTCCGGTGCTGGACCAAAACTAACTCACAACTGGCCCCACCAACATCTAAAATTAAGCAGTGGTCCAATTTAAGTGTTCGAACAACCCCTAAATAGTCGTAATAAGCTTCCTGACGACCCGACAAAACTCGTAGTTCAATGCCAGTCTCATTTTTAACCCGAGCTAAGAACTCCTGCTGATTGCGTGCTTGGCGAACCGCTGCCGTGGTAATGGCAATTACTTGCACATTGTTAAAGCGTTCATAGACCTTTTTAAAACGCTTCAGGGCAGCAATGGTATGGTTCATCGCCTTGGTTTGCAAGATTTTTTCGGGGCCCATCCCTTCAGAGAGTCGTGTATTTTCCTTGACCCGCTTAATCTCGTGAAACGTTCCATTTGGATTGATCTGGGTTATTGCTAACCGTGCGGAATTAGACCCTAGATCAACAATCGCGAGGTTCTCCACGACCCATCACCTTCTTTTTGATTTTTTTGTCGAAAATATACCCTTTTAATGGTACCATGATATTTCTTCACTAACATTAGTAAAGTTAACCTATTTCAAAAAAATTATCCCACTAAGCGTCAGCTGCTCACTATGTTAAAATAAGTAAGTTCAATTATCTGTCAATGGAGGTCTTGGCATGGCAACTACAAATGAAAAAATCGTTGAACAAGCACGTGTTGATCAAGTCATTCAAAATATTGATCAGCAAATTCAACAGACCAAGCAAGCCAGCAAAGCGGCGCATCAAGAAACTCGCGCGGTTGAACAAAACTACGGTGAAAATGCCTCAATCAACCGTTACGAAATTGATGATATTGCTGAATCTCGCTCCGCTCTGGAACAACAACGCCAATTGGTTGCCCGGGCTACCGAAAATGAAGACATTCTCAAGCGGCAGTTAGCCACCCTCCAAGAACTGCACAAGTCACCTTACTTTGGACGGATCCAAATTCAAGAACCAGGCAGTGATGAAGTTGAAACCCTCTATATCGGCATCGCCTCATTGATGAACAGCGATAAGACCGACTTTTTAGTTTATGATTGGCGAGCACCCATCTCCAGTGTGTACTACAACGGAACTCTCGGAAAAGTCACCTATGATACACCAGCAGGTCCACAAACGGTCAAACTCGTGCAAAAACGTCAGTTCACCATCGTGGATGGCAAGATCACTAACATGTTTGACACTAACGAAACGGTTGGCGATGAAATGCTTCAGGCAGCGCTTAGTCAGCAAAATGATCAAACCATGCAAAACATCGTGGCCACCATTCAGCAAGAACAAAACGATATCATCAGAAATACCAGTAGTGACCTCCTCGTCGTCCAAGGGGTAGCCGGCAGTGGGAAAACTTCGACAATTCTGCAACGAATTGCCTACCTGCTCTATCACGCTAAGGAATCTTTAAACGCCGACCAGATTGTCCTGTTCTCACCTAACCAGCTTTTTAGTCAATACATTTCTGAAGTGTTACCTAGTTTGGGGGGAACGCAACATGCGGCAGGTCACCCTCGCTGGCTTTTTAAAACGACGTTTTGAAGGGCTCAATGTGGAAACCATTTTTGATCGGTATGAACAGCAGAATCATGCTCCTCAAGCCGGCCAGCACTTTCTTGAATCGGCTGCCGCAATGAAAGCAGTGCAACAGTACTTAAGTGAATTGCAGACTGGCCAGCAACAACTCAGTTTTACCGATATTAATTTTCATGAACGAGTCTTCTTCAGCGCCCACCATATTGCAGACATTTTCAACCAGCAGCCAGTGGCAATGTCAATACCAGACCGGCTCATTCGCACCAATAACATTCTCATCCGCGAAGTGCAAAAACGTTCCCGTCAAGAGGCCCAAAAAGATTGGCTGCAAAAAGAGCTTAATCAGCTCGACACCCAGGAAATTCACCGTTTAATGGGTAAACATACTATTGATGATTTCCCTGATGAACAGGCTCAAGCTCGTTATTTGGCTCGTCGACTAGCTCATCAGCGGCTGCGCGTCGTTGCTGATGCAGTTTATAACAATTACTTCTTAGATTTCAGTAGCCAGTATACTGATTTCCTTCATCATCTCCACTGGCCGGCAGCAGTTCCGACTGCAACCCGACATACCATTATTGAACAATACCGCCACGCCATTGAATTTCATCGGTTGCCACTAATGCATACCGCACCACTCATGTACTTACGGGACCTCATTACCGGGAACGGGCAAAACCGAGACTTCCAATTCGTCTTTATTGATGAAATGCAAGATTACTCCTCCGCGATGCTAATCTATCTTCACCACACGTTTCCAGAAGCCCGGTTTACGATTTTGGGTGATAGTGAACAAGCGCTTTTCTATCCTCTTCAACTCCCTGAACAGTTGCTAAAGACCGTGGCTGAAGATCTTCAAGCGCGCCATCCAAAACTAATCACCCTCCGGCAAAGCTACCGGTCAACAACTGAAATTACCAACTTTGCTAAGGCCCTCCTCCCAGATGGGCAACAAATTCATGCCTTTACCCGCCATGGGGACATCCCAATCCTGGCGATGACCTATAATGATCAAGAATGGGCAGCGCAGTTGGCGAAACTGGCCCAGCAAGAACTCCAGTCCTTCCCGACGGTGGCGATTCTAACTAAAAATCAAACTCAGGCGCAAAAGGTCTACCATGCTCTTTATCGAAAAGTCTCGACTCTTTCCCGGTTAACGAGCCACGACACCCAACTACCACATCGTGGTGTGGTCATCCTCCCTGCTTATTTAGCCAAGGGATTGGAATTCGATACGGTGATTTTATCAGACGTGAGCCAACAGGCATTAGGCAAGCAAGCTACCGGCCTACTGTACACCATGGCGACCCGGGCCATGCACCGGTTATCCATGATCAGCAACGGGCCTGTGAGCGACGCCTTTACTGAGACTGCGACTCGCCAACTGGTGGTTAATCGTGAAGCAATGGAAAAGGGGGAATAATTATCAACCAACACCAAATTAAATTTGCTGAACAGATCTTTAAATTGCTCAGTAACGAAAAACGGATTCGAATCCTCTATTTACTGGAAAATCATTCATTCAACGTCAGTGAGTTAAGTGAACAACTCGAACTTCCCCAACCAAGTGTCTCCCATCAATTGGCTCTACTTCGCCAGTACCAGTTGGTCCAAGCCCATCGAGATGGTAAACAAATTTTTTACACCCTTGATGACCCCCACATCATCGAAGTGTTAAATGATATGCTCGCGCACGTTCAACATACGATGAATCATCGTGATCATTGGAATCATCAAATCTAAAACTAAATTGGGAGTGAGACAAAAGTCATCAAATCGGACTTTCCAGCCGATTTGATGACTTTGTATTCGAACCCCCGCAAGGATGGCTAGGTTGGTCAACCGCTGATTCATCAGTGGTTGAACTGCCAGCCAGCTACTGTGCTGTTACATTTTTACCTTAAAAATAGTAAAGAGGTTGGGGGTAATTCCCAGTCTCTTGTTTTTTATAAACATATGTAATATATTGAATATGTTATATAAAGGAGATGTCAACATGAATTTAACTTTGATTACAATTACATTTTTGACGGTTAATTTGGATTTCTTCGTGATCTTACTCTTCTTATGCCAGCACTTTGCGCTACGGGATGTTCTGAGCGGGTATCTAATGGGCCTGTTAATTTTAATGACCAGTGCCTTTTTAATTGGGCAAACCTTGCAGCACTTTCTTCCAGAATGGTTGCTAGGTCTTTTAGGACTCATTCCAATTTGGACGGCCCTGCACGATCGTGACGAAGAATTTCAAATTAGTA
The DNA here is from genome assembly GCA_947252915.1 of uncultured Lactobacillus sp. Lineage (GTDB taxonomy): Bacteria > Bacillota > Bacilli > Lactobacillales > Lactobacillaceae > Limosilactobacillus. The sequence goes on along the minus strand of CAMXWI010000007.1, from coordinate 7,464 downwards.
CCCAGCGTCGGCCAATTCTCACCACCCTACTGACTTATCTATCTGTCTGTACCGGGTGCAACTTGTCACTCTTTTTACCCGTCCTCGCCAATCAATCGTGGATCACGTTTGCGCTGACGATCGCCTACATTGGTCTACTCACAATTCTGATTGTCTTTTTAATTAACTGGATCCGCCAGTTCCAGCTCGTCCAATCTTTAATTCGCCGCTGGGGAGAACCACTAATGAAGGTTTGTTACATCGGGATTGGCATTTATGTTCTATTCGATAGTGGTTTAGTTCACCATTTAATTACTTTTATTTAGTAAAATATCCTTGGTTTATTCCGGCAACCGGTTTATAATTAAATTTCAATTAGAAAGATATGGAGGTTGTGATTATGGATCAAAAGCTCAAGGTCGGCGTCATTGGTGCCACCGGAATGGTAGGCCAACGCTTTGTTACGCTATTGGCGAACCACCCATGGTTTGAAGTAACTGTGGTGGCAGCAAGTAAACACAGTGCTGGACAAAAGTACGGTGACGCAGTCAAAGACCGGTGGAAGATGGGCGATACCCCAATTCCTGATGGTGTCAAGGATCTCACAATCTTGGATGCGGAAAATGTTGATGAGGTTGCGTCCCAAGTTGATTTTGTCTTCTCGGCAGTCCACATGTCAAAAGATGAAATTCGCAACATCGAAGAAGAATATGCCAAGCATGAAACCCCAGTTGTTTCTAACAACAGTGCTCACCGGTGGACCCCGGACGTACCAATGGTAATTCCGGAAATTAACCCCGAACATACTGACATAATTAAGTATCAACGGCAACGGTTAGGAACGGAACGTGGTTTCGTGGCGGTTAAGCCCAATTGTTCTATTCAAAGCTATACCCCAGCACTGGAAGCCTGGAAGAAGTTTGAACCAACCCAAGTGTTGGCATGTACTTACCAAGCAATTTCTGGAGCAGGAAAAACATTAGAAACGGCTCCTGAAATTCAAGGCAACGTCATTCCTTACATTCCTGGTGAAGAAGCCAAGTCTGAAGATGAACCACTGAAGATCTTCGGTCACGTTGATGATGACAAGAAAGCCATCGTCAAGGCAGAAAGCCCCGTCATTACAAGTCAATGTTTGCGGGTTCCAGTTTTGTATGGTCATACCGTAGCTTCCTTTGTAAACTTCAAGCAAAAGCCAACTAAGGAAGACTTAATCCAAGCATTGGAAGATTACAGTGGAGTTCCCCAAGAACTGAACTTGCCAAGTGCGCCTAAGCAATTCATCCAATACTTAGAAGATGACTTCCGGCCACAAGTACGTTACGATGTTAATTTCGAACACGGCATGGGAATTTCAATTGGACGCCTTCGTCCAGACAAGCTTTTTGATTGGAAATTCATTGGTTTATCCCACAACACGGCACGTGGTGCTGCTGGTGGTGCGATTGAATTTGCGGAACTACTAAAGGCCCAAGGTTACATTCAACCAAAGTAATGATATTAAAAAGACAACCGTAACGAGAAATTAATCCTGTTACGGTTGTTTTTTTATACTGTCCGGTTCCATAAAAAGCTGTTCAATAACGCGTTCACGTCTGGATTGGAATGCAATCGACTGTGCGATGCCTGCTTGCCTTTCATCTCCTGTTCTTGATAGGACTTTGCACGAGAGGCAACCAAGTAACGCATTGATTGCGCCGATTGAACGGTGAGGTCACCATCCGTTCCTGAACCCTTATCTCCATAAATATTCAGCACCATCGCCGAACGTGGATACGTTTTGCGTAGCCCTTCTAGATAGCGATATTGCTTCGTAACGTTATTCAAAGGATGACCATTTTTGGCTAGACGATCATGATTCTTATTCGTGTCAGCCATGACCAGGCCATTAAAGTGACCAGCAATCGCCACCTGCTTATTCAAACTGGGCAGACGCTGATCATCACCATATTGCCGTAGATAATACATAATCGCCATGTTCCCCATCGAATGACCTACTAAATTGATCCGCTTAAAACGGTACTGATTTTGTAACGTGACAATCACGTTCCGGACCCAGCGGCCATCCGTTCGATAGTTACCGTTCCGTGGATTATCAAAATTCACTTCGACAATTGGATTCGTACTCTTGGCCTTAATTTCACACTACCATTTGGACGGACATTGGCCCGGATCACCGCATTCTTGCTCGTAATTCCTTCTTTAACCGCCCCATTCACCATATATTCTTCAGCGTGGTAACTGCTTCCATAGCCGTGGAAAAATAATGTAGGCGTTCCAATTGTCGTTCGCCCGTTAACGGGGTGATACGAAACAGTTTTAGCAAATAACCGACCAGAGTAATAACTAAAACCTAATCCAGCAACTACCAGAATCACCAGTAGCCACCACCATCTTTTTTTCATCCTAATCCTCCTGGGCACCGTGCATCCGGTGAAGCGAATGTTTCAAAATAAACGGTGCTAAAATCGTTGCTAAGACAATAACAGTAATGATATCTGAGTAGTATTTTTCTGACAGTAAGTGGGCTTGAAAACCAATTTGGGCCGTAATCAATGACATTTCACCTCGGGCAATCATCCCGCTCCCGATAATGTAACTACTGTTGAGGTCAAAGCCAGTTAGCTTAGCACCGCCCCCACAACCTAGGAGCTTCGTCAGACAAGCTAGTACGGTCATCATGATGATGAACCACAATGAATCCAGGAAGTGGTCAAAACGCATACTTAACCCTACATTCACAAAAAAGATCGGAATAAACATCGCATAACCAATCGGAACAAAGCTGCGGTTAATTACTTCTTTTTTCTTCGTATTCGCAATGGCGATTCCCGCAAAGAATGAACCAACAGCCCCGCTCAGGTGAACGGCATCCGCTAAAGCGGCCATTCCTAGACATAAAATCATCGCCACAACGCTCGGTGCCGCGGTCGTCAACAAGTCAGAACTGATTTCCATTAAATATGGTGCCAACCACCGCACCAAAAGGTAAGTACCACCAAAAAAGATCACCTGTAAAAGAATAACTAATGGCAAACTCATCCGCTGTCCTGATTGGCCATTCATCATACTAATCAGGATACTCAAAAGGAACACACCACCGATATCGTCAGCGACGGCTGCCCCTAAAATCGTGGCCCCTTCTTTACTGCCAAGTTGGTTGTAATCCCGGAGGACCGCTACAGAAATACTGACTGAGGTTGCAGAAAAGATCACCCCGATAAAGAGCGATTCAAACCACTGCATTCCGTACAGGTCAGCGGCCACGCCCATTACGACAATCGGGAGAATCATTCCCATCAAGGCAACCACTACCGCTGGTTTTAGGTACTTTTTGAGCAAGCTCAAATCACTTTCTAAGCCGGCAATGAACATTAAAATAATGACCCCAATTTCTTGAAACTCATTAATCATGTGGGTCTGGGTAATCCATCCAAAAACCGCGGGACCCATCACAATACCGACTAAGATCTGTCCGATCACATCAGGAATTCCCATCCGCATACTAAAGTGTGAAACAACCTGAGTGACTAACAAAATAATGGCTAACGTTGCAATAAAGTTCATAAAATCCTCCGTGATTTAGTGGCTACCAATTACTTGGTGTCGCGACGTAGTCATCAACGCCGTCCGGATTGCCGGACCATTTGAATTTGTCATACCAAATAGCGTGTTGCTGTTGGTGTAAGGCGTCAATCATTAACATTTCGTTGGTGCTCAAAGTGAAATCAAAAATATCAGCGTTTTCCTGCATTCGCTGTTCGTGCGTCGTTTTCGGAATGGCAACAAATCCGTGTTGGAGGCTCCAACGTAATTCTACTTGGGCAGTCGTCTTGCCATGCCGTTGGGCAATTTCATGAATTCGTTCATTTTGAAGCAACTTTCCGTTACCAAGTGGAGACCAGGCTTCTAGCTGAATCCCTTGTTGTCGACAAAATTCGACAATTGGGCGTTGCAAAATGCCTGGGTTGAATTCAATTTGGTTAATGGCTGGTAGAACCGTTGCGTGATCAATCAAGTTGATCATCCGGCCATTATCGAAATTGCAGACCCCAATGGCACGTGCCTGACCATCCTTCAAGATGGCTTCCATGGCCCGCCATGTTTCATTAAACTTACCATTAACTGGCCAGTGCTCTAACAACAGGTCGACATGGTCCGTCTGGAGATCCTTAAGTTGGCCTTCAAAGCCGCGCCGAACGCGATCATAATCCCCCTGATCACCGTTAAAAATCTTGGTAGTGAGAAAAATTTGCTCCCGGTTGACGATACCAGCTGTGATGGCATCTTGAATTCCGGCACCAACACCGGATTCATTTCCATATTGCTTGGCCGTATCAATCAGGACGTAACCATTTGCTAAGGCAGTTTTAACCATTGCCCGCGTTTCATCTAACGGTGTTTTCCAAACCCCTAAGCCGAGCTGTGGGATTTTCACACCATTATTTAATGTAATTTTTGGCTGTAAATTTGTATTCATCCTCGACACCTCCTATTAACATTATAAACTGATTAGAAAAAATTATATAGAAAAAGTCGTCCAGTCGCTAAAATGCAACTAGGCGGCTTTTACCTACCCATTTTCCTGAATTCTTTGCACCATCTTTTGGTAATCGTCATCAGCAAAAATTTCCTGATGAACTTGGTTACTCAATGCTGCAGCATCGCTAGCAAATGAATAAACCGGTCGGCCATTATTGGCGAAGCGCTCAATCCAATCCTGATACTTAGTTTCCCGATTAATATCGAGGTAGGCTGTACAATCATGCATTAACTCTGCAACTCGTGGTTGGGAGATGCTGGCGTAAACATGAACGTTGTGGAAACGCATGTAGTTCAACAAGGTTGGGCTAACTAATGAGAAGGCCGCCACATGAAATTCGTAATCCGGTAGCGCCTGTGCCAATTCGGCTAAATGAATCATTGAATCGGACGCGGTCAGGGTGAAAAACTTGCCCTTAACTGGCTTCGTCAGTTGTGGCAATTGACCATGCTGGGTAATGGTTGACCAGTCTAAACTATGATATTGCCACCACTTTTCTCGCATTCGACCAGCGGACTGCAAATTCCACGGTTTGTCGGGAGAAGCATAGTGAATAATCTTTGGTTGAGGACAATTAAGCATCTTTTCAAAATACCCCGGCGCATTCCTAGGAGCTAAGGAAACGTCTCGATCATAACCAATCACATAGTTATACTCCAAGCCTAATTCTAAATACCGGTGATTAAAGAATTGATTTAAAACCGTCTGATCGGCATCTGAAATCCCCTTTTGCTGTGCCGCGACCAGCATGTTATCGACCAATTCGGGATCCTCGCGCAGCTTCATGTTGTTGAACAGAATAATTCCAGCATTAAAAATATCTGCTAAGAAGACATCATGGACCGCCGCAATTGGATAATCACCAAGGTCCATTGTCCACAATTCGCTAATGCTTTGATCAACAATCGCATCACTATCAATGTACAGTGCACGATCTTCAGTAACCAGCCGTGGAATCATTAAACGTCCATAGGTAATCTTACTAATGTGGGCTTTAGGCGACTCAGCATTACTGAATAATTCTGGATTAATCTTTAAATCAACTAGCTCACTACCAAGCTGCTTTAACCGGAGATTTAAGTTAAAAAAGTACTCTTGAGGAATATCTGAATTAATTAAATAAATTTTGACACGCCGCAAATGGTACACGATCGACTTAATTGTCGTGGTAATTTGCTCCGTATAATGATTGTCACCAGAAAGGACAATCGCTCTTTTAGTTCCCATTAGATTTCTTGCTCCTTTGTTAATGCATCCAGCACCGTTAGTGCAGCCGTTGCTCTTTGATAGTAATCATAATCACTAACTCGTTGTGCCTTGTCCCTTAAATCAATTAATGCCACCCGTAAATTCTCATCCAAATAATGATAATTAATGTTGATTAAATTCATTGTGCTTATTTGCTCTTGTAAACATTGGACTTTTTCATAAGCTTTAGCCATTTCTTGGACACGCGTTTGCGCTAACGCTGGTCGATTAATTGTCAGATTGTAGTCAATTTGATTAGCAAACGAGATCCGGTCGGCTCCCAAACAAGCCTGCCATAATACCATCGTGTCTTCATAATAGGAATAATTTTCGGGAAAACGTAATTGATTAAAAAGGTGGCGTCGATAAAGCTTACCCCAAACGCAATCATTCACTGCGTTTAAAGACGGGCCGATTTTTCGTAACCATTCAGCAGCTGAGTATCCTCCATTAAATCTCGCATCTTCGGGTGGCAGACTGGTCAAAATAAAAAATTGATTGGTTGCCGCATCACGAATTTTGTAAAAAGAACTCGAAATATCGGCATGATATGCTTGGAGTTGCACTACTAAGTTCATAATATAAGATGATTCGATAAAGTCATCTCCATCGACAAATGTTATGAATTCACCAGTTGCATTTTGCAGACCATTATTACGCGCACTGGCAACTCCTTGATGCTTTTGCGTAATCACTTTTATTCTCGAGTCTCGATGAGCAAACTGTAATCTAACCTGAGCGGTATTATCTGTCGAACCATCGTCAATCACAAGCACTTCTAAATTTAAGTACGTCTGATTGAGGATACTTTTTAAACAATCGCTTAAGTAAGCTTGAATGTTGTATGTCGGTACAATCACTGTTACTTTATCCATTGCTACTCTCCTCCCGCTTGTATTTTTCAATCAAAGAGAGCCGGTATGCAGCCTGATCACGCATATTCGCATTCTTATAGTTATTTGCTATCAATTGCTTTAAATTACTTTTGTACTCATCGTTCATAAACTCAGTATTTAAATTGGAGAATCCCAATAGTGCAATAGACTCATTCATCGCTTTTAATACCGCATACTTGAACCCGTTGTCTCCTGCTTCCGTAGTAATTGAACCAGAATGGTTTTTCCTATAAACATAGGTTAATTTATTTTCAAACGAGATTCGCTTTGCGAGAGTCACTAATTTCCAAGTGGTAAAGGCATCTTCACAAATCATATGTTTTTCTGGGTAGCGCACATTATTAAATAATTCCCGTTTATAAAGTTTCATATTGGCATTATTGAAAGTCATATTTGGCGCATTAAAAAATGTTGTCAACCATTCTTCAGGTGAATACACACCATCATATTGAGTACTTTCTGGCGCTGGATCAAGCATGACATAATATGACTTACTATCATCGTGAAATTCTTTATTAAACGTTATCGCAATGTCCGAATCAGATCTTTTTTGCTGATTAACCAAGGTCGTCACATAATCTTGATCTACAAAATCATCACCATCAATAAACGTTAAAAAACGTCCTGTAGCAATCTCAATTCCGCGGTTGCGGGCGGCACCACAACCACCATTTAATCCGTTAATAATTTTAATACGCGAATCACGATCAGCATACCTTTTCATAATTTCCAACGAAGCATCCTTGGAACCATCGTTTACCAGAATAATTTCTAAATTAGAGTAATCCTGATTAATAA
>CAMXWI010000006.1 GCA_947252915.1 uncultured Lactobacillus sp. | reverse complement strand
CTATTACTACTACTAGTTATAATATTAATTAAATATATATATATATTAAGGAGCAGCTCAAAATGAAATTTATGATTAATCGATCTGTTTTTGCAAACCAATTAAATAATGTTTTACGAGCAATTTCTTCTAAAACAACAATCCCAATTTTAACTGGGGTCAAAATTGTTGTTGAAGATCAACAAGTTATCTTAACAGGAAGCAACGCTGACATTACGATCCAAACAACACTTTCAGTGGAAAATGGTAAAAACGCTTTAACTGTTGAAGAACCTGGTGCCATTGTGTTACCTGCAAGATTCTTCAGTGAAATCATTAAAAAATTACCTGATCAAGATGTAACAATTGAAGTTCATGATGGATTTCAGGCTAAAATTTCTTCGGGGACTGCAGAATTTCAAATCAACGGTCAAGATGCTAATAACTATCCTCACTTACCAGAAATTCAAAGTGCATCAACGATTGCAGTAGCCGCTGACTTACTTCGGGACGTTGTTGAGCAAACACGAATCGCTGTTTCTAAGCAAGAAAGTCGGCCAATCTTAACTGGGATTCATATGCGGCTTGCTGATGATCAATTAGTAGCAGTTGCTACCGATAGTCACCGATTGGCACAACGGAAAGTTACTGTTCCAACCAATGGTCAGAGTTATGATGTTGTCATTCCTGGTAATAGCATGACTGAATTAGCGCGTATGATCGCTGATGTCAAAGGTGAGATCCAAATTCAAATTGCTGAAAATCAAGTTTTATTCCAATTCGATAACGCATTGTTTTATTCACGGTTACTGGAAGGGATGTACCCAGAAACTAGCCGGTTAATTCCTGACACAGCAGATACAACGATTGAATTGGAAGCAGGTAATTTCCTAGCAGCAATTGATCGGGCCTCACTGCTATCCCACCAAGGGCACAACAATGTTGTTAACTTGTCATTAGATCCTGATACAAATACTGCCAAGATCAGTGGTGATTCTGCAGATGTGGGTAACGTTGAGGAAGACGTTAACTTTGAAAAACTAACCGGGGATAAGTTGGAAATCTCATTCAATCCTGACTATATGAGTGACGCTCTGAAGTCATTTGGTCAAGCCAGCGTTTTGTTGTCATTTACTTCACCATTACGACCATTTACGTTAGTACCGACCGAAGATCAAGAAAATTTTGTTCAATTAATTACACCAGTTCGAACGTTTTAGTCGTGATTGCTAAAGCGAGAGCGTGCAAAGGAGTCAATAATGACTTCTTTACACGTTCTTTTTTATTGATCAAAAGGCTCAAAGATAAATAAAGCGATTCTCAACGAATTTAGGCCAATTTTGATTAAAAACATTCGTGGATACTAAATTCGCTAAAATCGCCTGAGAAGATGTTTAAGTTTGTTTTTGGAGTGATAAAAGACTATAATAAATTATTAGTAAAGCAGGTGAATAAGGTGAGTAATAGTAAAGTTTTCCAAATTGATCGTGACTTTATTACCCTTGGTCAACTTCTCAAAGAAGAAGGGATTATTCCAACTGGTGGAGCCGCTAAATGGTTTTTGAAGGAACATCAGGTCAAAATTAACGGTGAACTCGATGACCGACGAGGTAAGAAACTCTATCCAAACGATCAAGTTGAAATTGTGGGCATCGAATCTGTCAAAATTGAAAGTAAGCAGTGATGTTTGATGATTCTGCAGGAAATGCATTTAAAACATTTTCGCAATTATGATGATTTAAAGGTGGTATTTTCACCCGGAATTAATATTTTGATTGGTGAGAATGCCCAAGGAAAAACGAATCTCCTGGAAGCAATTCATGTTTTAGCATTAACGAAAAGCCACCGCACTTCTAAGGATCGGGAGCTGATCCAATGGAAGCATAAGCAGGCTTTTTTGTCTGGTAAGGTTCAAAAACAGGTTGAACGGGTTCCATTAGAAATTCAGCTTGCTCAGGGCGGTAAGCGGGTCAAAGTTAATCATTTATATCAGAGTCGGCTATCAGCGTACGTTGGTAATTTAAATGTTGTTCTCTTTGCACCTGAAGATTTAGCTCTGGTTAAGGGCGCACCCCAAGTTAGGCGGCAATTTATGAATATGGAATTTGGTCAGATGAGTAGTGCTTATTTGCACAACGTTAGTCATTACCATTCATTGCTTCATCAACGTAATCAGTACCTAAAACAATTACGTTCTGGTGAGCAGACAGATCGAGTTTTGCTCGGGGTCATTTCTGACCAATTATCACAGGATGGTGCAGCGATTGTGTTGGCTCGTTTCAGATTATTGAAGCAATTAGAAAAGTGGGCCCAGCAACTGCATGAACATATTTCTTTGCAAAAGGAGCAGCTACGGCTCAAGTATGTAACGCAACTCACAATTGATGAGCAAACGACAAGAGAGAACCTTGAAACGCAGTTAAGAAAACTTTTTGATGATAATCTGGAACGCGAGATTACGCTTGGAACGACATTAGCGGGACCGCAGCGGGATGATATTCATTTTATTGTGAATGGCCAAAATGTTCAGCATTTTGGATCGCAAGGGCAACAGCGAACGACTGCCTTGGCAGTTAAACTCGCGGAAATCGATTTGATGAAGGAGCAGACAGGTGAATACCCATTGCTGTTATTGGATGATGTCCTTTCAGAACTAGATGATGATCGCCAGACGCATCTATTAACAGCAATTCAAGATAAGGTTCAGACGTTTTTAACAACTACTAGTTTGAGTGGGGTTGCACGACAACTAATCAAGCAACCAACAATTTTTAAAATTGATGGTGGGACATTGACGAAGGAGGAAACAACGTGAGCGATAAAGAACGCGAACTACAGGAAGAAAAGGCTGAAAAGAAAGCTGAGCTCGGCAGTAAGTATGATGCTAGCCAAATCCAAGTTTTAAAGGGATTAGAAGCAGTTCGTAAGCGGCCTGGGATGTACATTGGTTCGACTACTGTTCAGGGATTACACCACTTAGTATGGGAAATCGTTGATAATGGGATCGATGAAGCGTTAGCTGGGTTCGCAGATGAAATTAACGTTGTTGTTGAACCGGATAACAGTATTACCGTTACTGATAATGGACGGGGAATTCCGGTTGATATTCAAAAAGAAACTGGTAAGCCAGCTCTTGAAACAGTCTTTACGGTTCTCCACGCTGGGGGAAAGTTTGGCAACGGTGGTTATAAAGTTTCCGGTGGATTGCACGGGGTTGGTGCTTCCGTTGTTAATGCCCTTTCTACGGAGTTGGATGTTCGAGTTGCTCGGCAAGGTAAAGAGTATTACATGGACTTTCAAGGTGGCCATGTTAAGACGCCAATGAAGGTGATTAAAGAAGGACTTCCAGAGACCCAGCATGGGACAATTGTTCACTTTAAACCAGATCCAGATATTTTCCGTGAAACGACGGTTTATAACATTAAGACGTTAACTGATCGTATACGTGAACTGGCCTTTTTGAACAAGGGATTGAAGATCACGATTGAAGATAAGCGGAATGATGAAGATAACCGTCAAGAATTTCATTATGAAGGCGGAATTCGTCATTACGTTGAATTCCTGAATCGGGGTCACGAATTACTTTTCGATCCGCCGATTTATGTTGAAGGTGAATATAACGGTATTACGGTGGAAGTTTCTTTACAATACACCAGTGGCTACCGTTGCAACCTATTAACGTTTACTAACAATATTCACACCTACGAAGGTGGGAGTCACGAAACTGGATTTAAGACTGCTTTAACACGGGTAATTAATGATTATGGACGAAAGAGTGGCCAGCTGAAGGGAAACAACAGTACGTTGTCTGGTGATGACGTCCGTGAAGGGCTGACTGCTGTTGTATCAATTAAGCACCCTAATCCGCAGTTTGAAGGCCAGACGAAGACTAAGTTAAGTAACTCTGATGCACGAACGGCGACCGATCACATTTTTAGTGAAACAATGAACCGCTTTATGATGGAGCATCCGGATACGGCGAAGAAGATTGTCGAAAAAGGGATGTTAGCATCCAAGGCGCGGGTAGCCGCTAAACGGGCGCGTGAAGTTACTCGTAAGAAGAGCGGACTTGAAATTAGCAACCTTCCCGGGAAGCTTGCTGATAATACCAGTAAGGATCCAAGGATTTCGGAATTATTTATCGTCGAAGGGGACTCTGCTGGTGGATCTGCTAAGCAAGGGCGTTCGCGGTTAACTCAAGCAATTTTGCCAATTCGGGGTAAAATTTTGAACGTTGAAAAGGCCAGCCTGAATCGGGTCCTCGCGAATGATGAAATTCGATCATTATTCACTGCACTTGGGACTGGATTTGGTGAAGACTTTGACGTTTCAAAGGCTAATTACCATAAGCTGATTATCATGACGGATGCCGATGTCGATGGTGCGCACATTCGGACGTTACTATTAACTCTTTTCTATCGGTTTATGCGGCCAATGATTGAAAAGGGCTATGTCTATATTGCTCAGCCACCGTTGTACCAAGTTCGACAAGGAAAATTCGTTAAATACATTGAAACGGATGAAGAATTAGAGCAAGTTGTCAATTCACTTCAGCCGAGTCCCAAACCAGTTATCCAACGTTACAAGGGGCTTGGTGAAATGGACGCGGAACAATTGTGGGAAACCACGATGGATCCTGAAAATCGTCACTTGTTGCGGGTTGATCTGGATGATGCTGCGGCAGCAGATGAAATCTTCCCAATGCTGATGGGAACTAAGGTCGGACCACGGCGTGACTTTATCGAAAAGAATGCAACATTTGTTAAGAACTTAGACCTTTAATTTGAGGAGGAACAAGACGAGTGGCTGAAGAAGAAATGTCAAACCGCATTACTGATGTCAAACTGACCAGTCAGATGCGGAACTCGTTTTTGGACTATGCGATGAGTGTCATCGTTTCACGGGCGTTACCAGACGTTCGTGATGGTTTAAAGCCAGTTCAAAGACGGATTTTATACGGAATGAATGAATTAGGAGTTACTCCTGATAAGCCTTATAAGAAGTCTGCCAGAATTGTCGGGGACGTTATGGGGAAGTTCCACCCCCATGGTGATTCTTCAATTTATGAAGGTTTAGTCCGGATGGCGCAGGACTTTAGTTACCGCTATATGTTAGTTGATGGTCACGGTAACTTTGGTTCCGTCGATGGAGATGGTGCGGCCGCAATGCGGTATACCGAAGCACGGATGAGTAAAATCGCCGTTGAAATGTTGCGTGATATTAACAAGAATACGGTTGATTTCCAAGATAACTATGATGGGACTGAAAAGGAACCAACAGTGTTGCCTGCCCGTTTTCCAAACTTGCTTGTTAATGGTGCTTCAGGAATTGCCGTCGGGATGGCAACTAATATTCCGACGCATAATCTGGGGGAAGTAATTAGTGCAATTCATGTGTTGATGGATAATCCTGATGCAACGACTGAAGATCTGATGAAGGTGTTGCCAGGACCAGACTTCCCAACTGGTGGGGTCGTACTTGGTAAATCAGGCATTCGGAAGGCTTATGAAACCGGTAAAGGAACCATTATCGTTCGCGCAAAAGTTGATATTGAAGAAACTAAGACGGGACGACAACAAATAATTGTTCACGAGATTCCATACATGGTTAACAAAGCAAAGTTGATCGAACGGATCGCTGAATTGGCACGTGAAAAGGAAATTGATGGTATTACTGATGTCAATGATGAAACTGACCGTGAAGGAATGCGGATTGTAATTGATGTCCGGCGGGATGCTAGTGCGGAAGTCATTTTGAATAATCTGTACAAGATGACGATGATGCAAACGACCTTCAATTTCAACATGTTGGCAATCGTCAAGGGTGCACCAAAGATTTTAAGTTTGAAAGAAATCTTGACCTACTACCTTGAACACCAAGAAGAAGTGGTTCGGCGGCGGACAGAATTCGAACTTAAAAAGGCGGAAAGCCGGGCCCACATTGTAGAAGGGTTGCGGATTGCCCTTGACCATATTGACGAAATCATTAAGATCATTCGTCAATCGCAAACTAGTGAAGTAGCCAAGAGCGAATTGATGAGCAAGTACGGATTGTCAGATCGTCAAGCCCAAGCAATTCTTGATATGCGGCTAGTTCGGTTAACCGGTCTGGAACGGGAAAAGATCGAAGCTGAATATAAGAAATTGATGGAAGCAATTGCGGATTATAAGGATATCCTTGCCCATCGTGAACGGATTCAACAAATTATCTATGATGAATTGAAAGAAATTCAACGTCGATTTGGTGATGCCCGGCGGACTGAACTTCAAGTTGGCGATATTACGAACCTTGAAGATGAAGATTTGATTGAACAACAGGATATTGTGGTCACCTTAACCCATAACGGCTACATTAAACGGCTTCCGGTGGATGAATTTAAATCACAAAACCGTGGTGGTCGTGGAGTTAAAGGAATGGGCGTACACAGTGACGACTTTATTGAGCACTTAATTTCAAGTTCTACTCATGACATGCTGCTGTTCTTTACTAATTCAGGTAAGGTCTTCTCGATGAAGGGGTATGAAATTCCTGAATACGGACGGTCAGCACAAGGAATTCCGATTATTAATTTGCTCGGAATTGATGCAAAAGAAAAGATTAACGCTGTGATTAATGTTTCTAATACAGCGGAAGAAGATGCAGACCGTGATCTCTTCTTTGTAACTAAACAAGGGGTTGTTAAGCGAACTGCGGTTGAAGAGTTCAAGAATATTCGAAGCAACGGACTGAAGGCAATCAACCTTCACGATGGCGATGAATTGATTGCGGTAGAAATCATTGACCATGATCAAAATATGATTATTGGGACGCATGAAGGATACGCAGTTAGTTTCAGTGCGAGTGCCGTCCGTTCGATGGGTCGTGCTGCTGCCGGAGTCCGTGGTGTTCGTCTTCGTGAGGGTGACTTTGTAATCGGCGCTGGTCAATTGAATCCGGATAGTCGGGTGCTTGTCATCAGTGAAAAAGGGTTTGGTAAACAAACTCCGGCTGCTGAATACCCGATTAAGGGACGTGGCGGTAAAGGAATTAAGACCGTCAATGTTACTGAAAAGAACGGTCCGTTAGCTGGATTAACAACGGTTGATGGTGATGAAGACATCATGCTAGTGACAACAGAAGGGGTCATTATCAGGTTTGGTGTTGAAACCGTTTCTGAAACCGGACGGGCCACAATTGGGGTTCACCTAATTAAGTTGACCAATGGTTCAAAAGTAGCAACAATGACTCGGGTTGCTAAGGAAGAAGCAGCGGATGATGATGAACAACCAGAATCTAGTACTGAAGATGCTCACTCCACACCAGAAACTGAAAATTAAATAATACAAAAGATCTGAAATTACGTCTTTAAATAATAGACCGCAATTTCAGATCTTTTTGCTTAATCCTTGTTATTTAGGAGTAATTATGCTATTATTCTAGTCTGTGAGTATACGTTAGAGAACGTCTACTCTCCTTGTTCTTTCTCATGAGGAGAAGGGGCCAGAGTCCATAAGGAGGTGTAACATTCATGGAAACACGCAAATATGAAATTACTTACATCATTCGTCCTGATATTGATGAATCAGCAAAGAGTGCTTTAGTAGAACGCTTTGACAAGGTTCTTTCAGACAATGGTGCAACTGTTGTTGACTCAAAGGATTGGTCAACTCGTCGTTTCGCGTACCCAATTGATAAGTACACAGAAGGTACTTACCACGTTATTAACGTAACGACTGATAACGACCAACCATTAAACGAATTTGATCGTTTATCTAAGTTCAGCGACGACATTTTACGTCACATGATCGTTAAGCGCGGTTAGTCTTAACGAAATATTTTGAGAGGAGTGATGTCCGATGTTAAATCGTGTAGTATTGACTGGACGGTTAACAAGAGATCCGGAATTGCGGTATACCGGTAGCGGAACAGCAGTCTGCAGTTTTTCAGTTGCTGTCGATCGTCAGTTCAGAAATCAGAATGGTGATCGGGATGCTGACTTTATTAACTGTGTCATTTGGCGAAAGTCTGCTGAAAACTTCGCTAATTTCACTCATAAGGGTTCGTTAGTCGGCATTGATGGACGACTATCAACGCGGAATTACGAAAATAATCAAGGTCAACGTGTTTACGTAACTGAAGTAACCGTTGAAAACTTTGCATTATTGGAACCACGGTCAAGCAATCAGGGTTCTAACAACCAGGGTGGCTACAACCAAGGTAATAATGGAGGTTTTAATAACAACAACCAAAACTTTAGCAAAAATAATGCATTTAATAATAATGGTGGTAATTTCAGCAACAATAACCCTGCTCAACCAGCCGCGAATAATCAACCGGTCTTTAATCAAGATAATCAGGTTGATTTGAGTACACTGCCGTTTAATAATGATGATTCAAATGATTCATCTAACGGTAATGGTATCAATATTGATGATAATAGTGCAATGAGCACTAATAAAGACAACAACAGTTCATCAGATAACGATGATGGTGATCAACCATCAATCGATGATGTACCGTTCTAAATAATTAACGGGGAGGGAAATTTCATGGCACAACAACGTCGTGGTGGCCGTCGTCGCCGTAAGGTTGACTTTATCGCCGCAAACCACATTGAATACATTGACTACAAAGACACTGATTTATTACGCCGGTTCATCTCTGAACGTGGTAAGATTTTGCCACGCCGGGTTACTGGAACAAGCGCTAAGAACCAACGTCGTTTGACGATTGCGATTAAGCGTGCGCGGATTATGGGTCTTCTACCATTTGTTGCGGAAGATTAATCTGCAATTAGGATATGAGTTAAACTCATATCCTATTTTTTTACCCAAAATTACTAAAGTGTTTGTGATAAGATAAGAATGTTAAACTATTCTACTGGGAGGTGAGGGAGATGCGATTTTGGTTTGGACAAAATACAATTGCAAAAGTGTTTAAAAATCGGCGGTTGCGACTAAATACACTCTTTTTACTCGCTACGACAACGATTGCGATTGTGATGGCCTTTCTCTATAACTGGGTTGCGGGAATAATCTTATTATTATTAGGAATTATTGGCTTAATATTGAGCCTCACGCAACTCCAACATCTTGCAGGAGAAACTGAGCAGTACCTTAGCGATCTAACTTATGAAGTTCAAAATAGCCAGCAAGAAGCTCTTCTTGAAATGCCCCTTGGTATTATCATTATGAATGAACGGGGAGTTGTTCGTTGGGCCAATCCGTACATGGTGAAGTATTTTGGTAACCAAATTGTTGTCGGCGAAAAACTGGAAAACAGTATCCCAGAATTAGCAGAAATTGTTTCCCAACACCAGGATGATCACGCTCCAACGATCGTTAGCTGGAATGATCACCAATTTGAATTCTTTTACCAAAAGCGGTTTAACAACCTCTATTTGATGGATATTACGAAGTATGAACGAATCAATAAGCGGTATTTAAATGAACGGCTCTTCCTTGGGAATATTTATTTAGATAACTATGTTGAACTAACACAGGGAATGAGTGATTCGGATGTTTCCAACTTACATAATTACGTTACCTCTGAATTAAGTAAGTGGGCGGATAAGTTTAACTTATTGTTGAAAGTCATTGATGATGATAACTATCTTCTGATGGGACACGAAATCGATCTGCATAAGCTCGAGGAACGGAAGTTTAAAATTCTGGATACGATTCGCGAAAATACCTCTAAAATGAATTCACCAGTTACGCTGAGTGTCGGGATTTCGTATGGGCAAACTGACTTTATTAAGTTAGCAGATACCGCCCAACGAAATTTGGACTTAGCACTTGGTCGTGGTGGTGACCAAGTAGTTGTCCGGGCAGAAGATGAACAGGCTCGTTTCTTTGGTGGGAAAACTAACCCAATGGAAAAACGGACCAGAGTTCGAGCACGGGTAATTAGTCAGGCATTCCAAGAATTAATGAACCAAGCTGATCAGATTTTTGTTGTTGGGCATAATAATCCTGATATGGACTCAATGGGGGCCTGTTTAGGAATTCGGCGAATTGCTGAAATGAATGGTCAAAAATGTTGGATTGTTCTTGATCAAGAACGTCTGCACTCTGATATCGCGCGGCTGATTTTTCAATTCAAGGACTATCAAAGTATTGAGGATTGTGTGGTAACGCCTGAACAATCCTTAGATCAGGCTACGGATAAGAGTTTGTTAGTAATGGTTGATCATTCAAAGGTTAGTCTATCAATGGCGCCAAAACTTTATTCGCGACTAGAAAATCGGACGGTAATTTTTGACCACCACCGACGAGGAGAAGAATTCCCAGAAAATCCATTATTGGTATATATTGAACCATATGCTTCCTCGACCTGTGAACTAATTACAGAAATGTTTGAATACCAACCACGAGAAGGGAAAGCCTTAAATAAACTTGAAGCTACGGCAATGCTGACAGGGATTGAAGTGGATACTAAAAACTTTACCCAAAATGCCGGGACAAGAACGTTTGATGCCGCTAGTTATCTCCGTTCGGCAGGTGCTGATGGTTTAATGATCCAGTACTTTATGAAAGAAAATGTGGACGATTTTATGGAACGTAATCATTTAATCTCCAACACTGAATTTTTAAATGATAAAATAGCATTGTGCGTTGGTGCAGATGATAAGTTATATGATCCCGTAACGGCTGCCCAAGCCGCAGATATGCTGCTTCAGGTTGAAGGGGTCGATGCATCATTTGTCATCACGAGACGTTCTAGCGATGTAGTTGGAATCTCTGCTCGGTCAATGGGTGATTACAATGTTCAACTAATTATGGAAAAAATGGGTGGCGGTGGTCATTTAGCAAACGCTGCGACCCAAATTAAGGATCAGCCAATTGACGATGTAAAGCAACAATTAATGGAAATCATTAATTCAAGTGATGATCCAGAAACAGCTGAGGAGTGATTTAGAATGAAAGTTATTTTTATTGAAGATGTTAAAGGACGCGGTAAGCGCGGTGAAGTAAAGAATGTACCAGACGGTTATGCTCAAAACTTTTTAATTCCTCGTGGTAAGGCTAAGTTAGCCACGAAGGCAGCATTAAGTGAGGTTCAAGGCCAAGAACGTTCTAAAGAAAAGCAAGAAGCCGAAGAATTAGCTGAGGCAAAGAAATTAAAGCAAACCTTAGAAAGCGATGATATGGTTCTTGAAATGAAGGGCAAGGCCGGTACTGATGGTCGAATGTTTGGTTCAATTTCAAGCAAACAAATTGCTAAGGCGCTTCAAGATCAATACAATATTAAGTTAGACAAACGAAAGTTAGAATTAGCAGCGCCAATTAAGGCTTTGGGTTATGTAACGGTTAAGGTTAAGTTACACCATGATGTTGAAGCTAAGATGCGCGTTCATATTGCTGAAAAATAAAGATTAACATATTCCATAAAAAGGAGGGCAATCCATGGATAACGCGCCAGAAATTAATCGAACACCACCGCGGAATCTAGAAGCAGAACAAGCAGTTCTGGGGGCGGCCTTCTTGGCTAAAGATGCGATTGTTGAAGCCATGGAGTATGTCCAGCCAGAAGATTTCTATACGCGGGCTCACCAGATTTTATTTTCAACAATGATCAAACTAAACGATCGTGATGTGCCGATTGATGTTGTTTCATTGAAGAATGAATTAGATCGGGAAAATCAAACTGAAAATGTTGGTGGCGTAGAATATTTGGCTAAACTGGCTGGTGCAGTGCCCACGGCAGCTGATGTGGTTTACTATGCTAAGATCGTCAAAGAAAAGGCAACTTCCCGTCGGTTAATTGATACAGCGACCAAGATCGTCAGCAAGACCTATGACGATACAGAAGACCTGACCGACTTACTTGATGATGCAGAACGCTCAATTTTAGGAGTAGCGGAAAGCAATAATAATACTGATCTGCAAAAGATTGGTGACCTATTAAATTCATCAGTTAATAAGATTTTTGAATTATCTCGCCAAGAATCGGATGTTACCGGGATTGCAACAGGGTATCCGCAACTTGATAAGATGACGACCGGACTCCACCCTGACGAACTTGTGATTTTAGCGGCGCGGCCGGCGATGGGGAAGACCGCATTTGCGTTAAACATCGCTCAGAATGTGGCCATTAAAAATAACACTTCTGTAGCTATTTTTAGTCTAGAAATGGGTGCTGAATCGTTAGTGAACCGGATGCTGTGTGCTGAAGGCAGTATCAATGCTAATCACTTACGGACTGGTGAGTTAACCCAGGATGAATGGCGTAGTTTATGGGTAGCAGCAAGTACCCTGGATGCCGCTGATATTTATATTGATGATACACCGGGAATCCGAGTACCGGAGATTCGGGCCAAGTGTCGGCGATTAGCTAAACGAACTGGTAATCTGGGATTGATTGTCATTGATTATCTTCAATTAATTGAAGGCGGAAATTCAGAAAACCGGCAGCAAGAAGTTTCTGAAATTTCTCGGCAACTGAAGAAGCTGGCGAAGGAACTTCAATGCCCGGTGATTGCCCTTTCTCAACTTTCCCGGGGAGTAGAGCAACGGCAGGATAAGCGGCCGGTATTGTCTGATATTCGTGAATCAGGGTCCATTGAACAAGATGCGGACATTGTTAGTTTCCTGTACCGTGATGATTATTATCAACGTGAAGAGGGTAATGATGATCAAGGGAATAATCAGCAGGCTAACCAACAGGATGCGGATGTACCAAGTCTAAGTGAAGTTGAAGTCATTATTGATAAAAACCGGAGTGGTCCGCGTGGAACCGTTAAATTATTGTTTAATAAAACATATAACAAATTTGCTTCAATTGATTATCAGCATGATGATCAATAAGGAAAGGCTGGGTTTATCCCAGCCTCTTTAGTTAAAAGGAGAGAGACAGACGATGAATAAGGGGATAAAACTCCATTGGCTGCTGATCGGAGTATTTTTAGTTAACTTCGGGAATAGCTTTGTTTGGCCATTAACAACCGTATATATTCATGATCAACTACACCAATCACTAACCATTGCTGGATTGGTGATCCTTTGTTATTCGGGAGCAAATGTTGTTGGTAGTTATATTGCCGGAATTCTCTTTGATCGATATAATCCACGGACTTTGATGATTGAAGGCTTGATCGGGGCAGTCATCACAATGTTTGTCTTGGTTTGGAAAAGTAATTGGCCAATTTATCCTGTGATGTTAACCTTGGTCGGTTTCTTCAATGGTTGGCTAGTTACCTTGCATAATTCATATGGGACCATGGTAAAGGGACATGACGGCCGATTTGTATTTAATATGATCTATTTCTCCAATAACCTTGGAATGGTTTTTGCGACGAGTGTTGTTGGCCCCCTTTATCAACTTGTGCGTAATCATGTTGGGCCATTGTTCCTTTTGACGGGGATCTTATACTTATTCTTTATCCTAATTGTCGCGAAGTTTTATCGAGTTCAGGTTAGTCGTCAACGAATAGCTGCCGTTGATGAAAAGGAGATTATCAAGAATAAAACGACGAAATTACCAGTGCCAAACCTTATTACGATCTGGACGATGTTTATTGCCATGGTGATTATTTGGATTGCTTATTCTCAGTGGTCTAGTAATATGTCAGTATATGTTACTAATCACGGGATCTCGATGACCTTATACAGCCTTCTCTGGACGATTAATGGGTTAATGGTGGTCCTTTTACAGCCGTTGATGAATATTGTTAATCAATATGTGAAGAACGATTATTTAAAGATTTACGTGGGAATTTGTGGCATTATGATGTCGTTTGTTGTATTAGTGTTCGCTAAGCAGTATTGGTGGTTTGTGCTTGGGATGGTAGTCCTTACCCTGGGTGAAATTACGGTTTTCCCAACGGTGCCTGCCGTGGTTGATCAACTATCGCCGACAGACGAAAAGGGACGCTATCAAGGCTTATTAAATGCTCTAATTTCTTTTGGTAAAGCGGTTGGCCCCGCTATTGGTGGAATGATAATTGAAGGATTATCATATCAGCCATTGTTTATTGCCTGTGCTGGGGCATTGATTGTAGTTGTTGTAGTGGCAAGCATCATCTTGGAGCGAACGAAAAAACTAGTTACTGAATATTAATTATTCCCTGGGAAATAATGGGAAAATAAAAAGGACGATCACTTCTTTAGTGATCGTCCTTTATTATTATGGGCAGTCAGGGGATCGAACCCTGGACCCACGGATTAAGAGTCCGTTGCTCTG
>CAMXWI010000005.1 GCA_947252915.1 uncultured Lactobacillus sp. | reverse complement strand
AATCGTCGGCAGCGTCAGATGTGTATAAGAGACAGAATAACATTAGTTTGAATCATGATTGGTGCACTAATACACCCAAGCAGTGCTCCCAATACCAGAATGGGCATAAAAATTCCTCCCGGGACTGTGGCACCATAGCTTAACATGGACCAAACGAAACGGATCACTAAAAAGATTAAAAGATACATTATTAGCTGGGAATAATGATGTATTCCAACGTTTGTAACTTTAGCAACGAGGTAGTTTATTAAGACGTGACTGCCACCAAGAATTTTTGGTTGCCAAAGGCCAACGGGAATTATTAATAGCAGGGGGAAAATACTGTGGTACTGTGCTGGAATTTGGCGAATTTTACTAAACCACCAGCGAAGATTTAAAAGACAGTATTGATAACCATAGGCACAAACTCCCAGAATGATTCCCAAAATGATCATGATGGGATAGGAATGGACCGGTAGATTGTTGGTAATGGGGAGAAATAAACAGGGCTTGGTACCGAAAAAGCAAACGGTGACTACATCGGAGCAAATTGCTGCCGCCAGCGCAGTTAGCCAAATTTGCGGCTGAAAATGAAAGACAATTTCTTCCAATAAAAACATCGTTCCAGCCAATGGAGCGCTGAAGGCCGCTGATAAACCGGCAGCAATGCCACAAGAAAGTAAAGTTCTAGTAATGTTACGATTACTGTGAAAGAAATGCTCACTAAAGCCTTGACCGATTGCTGCGCCCATTTGAATACAGGGGCCTTCCCGTCCCAGAAAAAGTCCTGGACAGATTGCCAGCAACCCACCAATAAACTTACGCCACAGAACTTGGCTCCAATTCATGGTGTGTTGGCCAGCCAAAATTGCTTCAATCTGGGGCACCCCTGAGCCAACTAGGTCAGTTTGAAATGGGTGAATAATATAACCAAGCACTAAACATATGATGATTGTTAGACCAGCGTAAGCAAGAATCCACCAGTGGTGATGTGCCATGGCTGGATAAATGATTTGCAGAACCGATAATGTTTGATCAATAATCCAGCGAAAGAGACTGACTACGAGGCCGGTCAAAATACCAACTAACGATCCTGCAAAAATTAGTTTGAGGAAATTGGAGTGAAATGGTTTGTTTAATACATCAGTTGCTTTTTTCATGATTTGCCTCCTTGGTGGAATCTTTAATTCTTCCACCAAATAAACCAAGGGTGACGGCGTTCTTGTTGGTCCATCCGTTGGTTAACGACGCTTAACAGAGCGAGCATTGAATCAATTAACGACGTCTTTTTACGAAAGACAGTATATTTTGGAAACCAGCAGGAAGCATATTTTTCTTTGTAACGTCGAAGTCCTTGGAATCCGTATAAGTGGTAGCCGTATTCGTAGATGAAGTGCGCCACCTTTTCTTCAATAAAACTGTATTGAGAAGCTCCCACATTTGCTAATGGCGCCATCCCTAAATCGAAGTATTGGTAGCCTTCTTGCTGGCCATATTGGAACATCGATACAAAAATTTTGTCCATGATGCCAGATGGTGCATCGCGTCGGTGACGCATTAGGTCAATTGTTAGTAATTTTTTACCACCGGTTGGCATGAGGGTGGCGAAAGCCACTAATTCACCAGCAGCGGAGTGGACTAATGCAACTGGTGCTTCATTAATATATTGGGGTGAGAAAAAGCCTAAGGAGAATCCCTTTTCGACTTCATGACCTAGCCAATCATCTGAAACATTTTTCATTTCTTGCATTAATTGATCGTTAAAGGGCGGTTGAACAATCTCAAATGTATAGCCTTCGCGGTCAAACTTATGTATCAAGGCGCGTTGGGATCGTTGTTTTTTACCTGCTAGTGTAAAGTCAGCGAGTTTTACCCACCCGTCTTCACCGGTCTTCATAAAGTCAAAACCAAATTCATGCAGGTCAAGTGTTGTATTGCTATTTACTTCATAGAAGACTAATTGATAACCATAGCAATCGGCTTCACGTAAAAATTGTTTGATGGCGGCATTTTTCAGTTCTTGATTACCGACCGGGTCACCCATAATGATTAATTTGTCATTTTTACGGCGATACATGAAAAAGAGTTGATCATGATCATCAACTTGATAATAGTAAATATTTTTATCCCGGAGCAAAGCGAGGGGACTGGTTTCATTACCACCGAATTCATTGATAATGGCCAAAACCCGTTGTTTGTCTAGTGGTTGTTCGCCAGCAAAAGGATCGTTGCCTGCCATAAAATAACGGATGATGATGAACATAATGGCAAAGCCAAGAATCAGGCCGATAAAACCAGATAGCCAAATTTTTTCACCAGGGAATAGTAAAAATTGTGGAATGGAATGATTAGCGGCATAGTGCGGAGTATTAATAACTCCCACGATAATATAGAGAATTAAGCTCCCGACAAAGATAATTCCGTCAACTAAAAACTTTCCCGTAGAATACTGTAACTTTTCACGATAAGGAACGTGCCGCATCAGGAACACCAGAATGAGAATGATAAACAAAAAGATGGTTAGTGTGACGGTGCCTAAGTTAATAATCGTGTTGGTAATGCCGATAACGAGGATAATGACGGTTGGCCAGTAAGCACGTTTTACTTTTGATTGAAGTCCTCGTGCACAAGCCAGCATGGCGATTGCAAATAGGATTGTCGTTAGTTGATGAAGAAAGAAGAAGGTAAAGGGATAGAAGCGCTGCAACAGTCGATTATTATCAGTAAGATCGGGAACGGAGGCCGCTAAAAGCATCAAAATTCCGGAAACATACATAAAACAGGTGATGAGCCAATGAGCAGTTTGCCGAGCGATGGATAGTGGGATGTGATCAAAGAAATTATCAAATTGGGTAAAGATATGGTGAATGAAGAAAATGGCACCAATGATAATCGGGACAATATAGTAGAAGACCCGAAAAAGTAACAGCCAGACAACTGTGGTGGCGCGCGGAACGCCTAACATTGTTAATTCAAGCATCATCATGACATCAAAAGAGCCAATCGCTCCCGGAAGCATCGACACGACCCCGAGAACTTGGGCCACTACGTAAAGTGGGAAAACGGCCATTAGGTTAATTTTGACGCCCATTAAGTAACCAATCAGGATAAAAAAGAGGGCGACTAATAGCCATTCCAAAGTGGAACTAACCGTGAGCAGTGTTTTGAGTTGAGCAGTTAACCCTTGGAACAGCTTTGAATCGTGCCGACGGGTAAAAATAAAGACGATTGGGAAGTAACAACCGCCTCCAATAAGCCAGATGGCATAACGATCAAAATGACCACCATCATGAAAGCCGTACATCACAATTAAGGCTAACCAGCAAAGAATGGATAGTCCTGCAAGCAAGAAGACCGCAATCTTAGCAATTGCCAGGAGAATTTCATTCCGACGGGCTTCTTTACCATAAAAGTAGGCCCGCAGGGTAGCGCCTAAGAGGCCACCAAATCCAGCGATGTTGGTGAGGGTGTTAGTGATCCACCCACTGCGGAACACGTAAAATTTACTAAAGTGACCAGGCAACAACTTGGTAATTGCAACATCGTAACCAAGCATTGGTAATACTGCTAAAAGGCCACAGATGGTCATGATTATGACGTTTGCCAGGGACTGATTTTGAATACCGACACTGACTTGGTGCCAATCAACTTCTTTAAAGAAGTTACTTAAGGCGATCACCACAAAGATGATCACGGAGGCCACAAAAATAGTCTTAATGACTTTAGCGTATTTATTCCAGATATTGGTTAATTTCTGGATCATGGTTTTCATTTTTCACTGACTCCTTCAATAAGCTTACTTCTTTATAATAAAGTAATTAAATGGTAGATACCAGTATCACGGATTGTTTCCGGGTGAAATTTTGAAAAAACAATTGACGGGGTGGTGAAGTTCACGTATACTACTAATTGTTGTTAAATGGTCCGTTGGTCTAGTTGGTTTAGGACGCATCCCTGTCACGGATGAGATCACGAGTTCGAGTCTCGTACGGACCGTTATAAAAAAGCTGGGTGTTACCCAGCTTTTTTAATACCATCAATGAGGAAATAATAATGGAAAATACATGGCAATATCATGGTACCAGTCCGATTAAGATCAAACGATACTTGAGTCAATTGGGGATGGGGCACCGGCTGTTTAATGATATAAAAAATGGGGATGGTCAGTTTTTGGTTGACTACCGCCATGTTCGGCCAACGACCCAGGTGCTACCAAATCAAACTTTAACCATTCAAGTGGATGCTGAAATGCCAGATCCAACGGTCAAAAGTAGTAATCAACCATTGACGATCGTCTACGAAGACGCTAATTGGTTAGTAATTAATAAACCAACGGGAATTGCGTCCATTCCAGGTCCAACAGAAGATAACGACACGATTTTAAACCGGGTTAAAGGGTATTTAGAAAAAAGCGAAGATCCTAATCAACGGCCACATTTAATTACTCGCTTGGATAAGTACACAAGTGGATTATTATTAGTTGCAAAACATCGGGTGGCTTCTAGTATGATTAGCCAACAAGTAGAAAAGCATACTATGCAAAAACGCTATCTCGCAGTAGTTGCTGGCAAGCTTACGAAGCAGCATGGAATGATTGATAAACCAATTAAACGGGTGGCAGGCCAGGCAGCCCGAATCATTGACCCAGCTGGTCAACCAGCTAGAACGGAATATTGGTGTCAGCAGACCAGTGAAGACTACAGTTTGGTTCAATTACAACTTCATAGTGGCCGGACCCATCAAATTCGGGTCCATATGAGTTTTATTGGTCATCCGCTTGTTGGTGATCATCTTTATGGCGGACCGGTGGAAATAGTTCATCACCAAGTTTTACATGCTAGCACATTAAGTTTTCAAGATCCGTTTACAGAACAACAATTACAATTTCGAGCACCAATGTCAAAAGCACAACAAGCAATATTGAAACAATTAAAGCTGGCTAAGTAAAAAAGGAGCACCGTTTTTGCGGTGCTCCTTTTAATCGTTATTGGAGAAGTTTTTTAATTAGTTGGCCTTGAAATTCAAGTTGCGCTTGTTGATTGATTTGCTTTATTTTCTGGGGGTCACGAGTATTAGCAGCGGCAACCTTTTGCTGTACGTAGGTCGTCATTTGCTGCTTGATTGTGGATGTTGCTTGATTTGAATTAGTCATGCGCTTTTTTAATTGATTGGCTTGTTTAACAGTTAGCTGAACGTAACCCTTTGGATAATAAAGGGTATTTGTCCGGTGAATCAGTTTATTCTGCATACCAGTACCAATGAACAAGAATTTGTAAAACCTATTTTGGTAACGCCAACGGGTTTACGTAGTAGTTAAATAGGCGGTGTTAGTGGTACTGACTTTGGTTTGACTATAAGTTCGTTCATTCGCTTGAGTATGAACCGTCTTGCCTTGATGGGGAGTGGTCTTGTAAATGAAAACATTATCTTTACCAGAAGTACCAACGGGTTGGTACAAATTAATCGGCAAGTTCTTTCCCGCTGCTGAGTAAATGCGTTGTGACTTAGTGGTGGTCACTTTTTTCATTCCCCAATGATGGGAGTAATTAGCGGTGACACCCACCGTGGTCAGGACGAACAGGATCGCAAAAATGATCACGCCGACGCGCCGGCCCCTTTTTAAGAACATTGAACAGAGGTAGAGACCGACGGCCATGATAAATGAAAGATAGATGAGCATTAATCATTGACCTCCTTATCGATTAGTAAATCGTGTGCATTCTGATTTTTGAGTAAGAACGTTGCTAGAAAACCAATGAGAGAGAAGGCAACGGCAAACCAGAACGAAGCTTGGTACCCTTTGAGCGTCGCATTAATCATTGCTGATTTGTATTGTAGTGGGGCACTCGTGAGAAGTGACTTAGCTGGTTGCGCATGTTTAGTAACGTTAGTCAATACCGACATGAGGATAGCTGTCCCAACGGAAGTTGCAACTTGCCGCATTGTGTTGTTGACAGCGGTCCCGTGGGCGATTAATGACAGTGGTAGGGCGTTCATTCCTGAAGTGGTGACGGGCATCATAACCATGGAAATTCCAAACATCCGAATCCCGTAGAGAATTACGATGTCAACGGTTGGTGTATCTCGGTTAACGAATGCAAATGGCAAGGTCCCGATTAGTAAAATGAACATTCCAGTTGAAGCAAGGCGGCGTGCACCATAGCGGTCGAAGAGGTTCCCGGTAATCGGACTCATAGCACCCATGAATAAGGCACCAAACAGCAAGGTTAATCCAGAATGGAAAGCAGAAAGGCCATGCACAATTTGGAGATACATTGGAATGACTAATTCCACGGCAACCATGGCCATCATTGTAATCGAACTTAGAACGGTGGCTAAAGAAAATTCAAAAGTCTTGAAGACACGGAAATCTAAGAAACGATTTTCAAGATGATTTTGGCGAAGAATTAATACGCCGACTAGTATAAAACCAACGATAATGGTGATGATTACTTCAGGATCGAGCCAGCCCTTATCGCCAACGGTAGAAAATCCGTAGAGCATACTACCAAAGCCAATCGTTGAAACGATTAATGATGGTAGGTCTAATTTAGGATGGCTAGTTTGGATGACACTCTTTACAAGAAATGGTGCCAAGATAATGACCACTGCGACGATTGGGATAATCATCGCAAAAAGATATCGCCATGAGTAATTATCAATTACCCAACCAGATAAAGACGGGCCAATCGCAGGAGCAAGGCCAATTACTAGTCCGTTAATCCCCATCGCTGCACCACGGTGTTCTGGTGGGAAGATTGTCAGCATAATGGTCTGCATTAGTGGCATGGTAATACCAACACCCACCGCTTGAATCAAGCGCGCAATCAAGAGCGTGGCAAAATTTGGCGCGAGCCACGCAATAATGGTACCAAGTTCAAAAATAATCATTGCCGACATGTACAGTAACTTGGTATTAAAACGATTGCTTAAATAGGCACTGACCGGAATCATAATCCCATTTACCATTAAAAAGCCTGTAGTTAGCCATTGAACTGTCGAAGTATTCACATTAAAAGCATTCATTAATGCTGGAAAGGCAGTTGCCAGAATGGTCTGGTTTAAAAAGGTACAAAATGAGCCGATTAGCAAAATTGCCACCATGAGTGGCCGATTATATGGCTGGCCATTGATATCAATAGGTTGATCTTGAGTAGCCAATTAAACCCCTTCTTTCTTTTCACAGTATTTACCAATATAAGATTGTTTGGGTTAATTGTCAAATTATTTGACAAAGAGATTAAAAAAAGTGATACTCATTATATCAACATAAAAAGTTCGGGGGAAAATCTATGAGTTCAATGGTCAACGAATTACGCAGGGTCTTCTTTGACGATCGGTTATTAATCACACTTAGTGAATTATGTGAGGCCAGCGAAGTTTCACCAAGTCAGATTCGTTATTGGGAAAAGAAGGGGTATATCCATTCGCGGCAGAATCAGAAAAATCAAAGCCATAAATACACGTTAAAAACTCTGGCGACGGTTGCTGGAATTAAATTTTACTTGGATCAAGGTTTTACTTTGGCAACCGCATTCCAAAAACAAAACCAGCAACGGGACCTTCATCAAAGTGTGAAGACGTTTATGATGAAAAGAATCCATGACGTCCAGGAAAAAAGTAAGCAGGTCGAAATTGATCTGGGAGTGGTAGCTAATGCCCCAGGAAAACGAGTAGTGGCGATCGTTGATCAGAATGGTGAGACTCAGCTAGTTTTACGGGAACAACAGAATTAATTTAACGAAATCGTTTTCATGGTGGTATTCTAGATTTAACGAGATTAACTTGAAAGGAAATGACAATTGTGAGTGAGCAATTAGTTAATTATACGGATTTAACTGCGGATGCCCAAAAGCAGGCCCGCCAAGATTTTATTAACTACTACGTTCGTGAATTTAAAAATGATAATTTAGAAGTAATTTCCAATTTGGCTGATGATCGCGATTTGGCAATGATTAACCATTTACTTGGTGAAAATAGTTACCAAACTGTTGATCAATTGGCACCGCTAAGTGCGCGGATGGTTGGCTCGTCATTTGATCGGGTGTTAGCAAAACTTGATATGAAATATCAACCAAACGGTGAAGCGGTAAAAACGTGGACGGCTTGGGAAAAAGCAATTCATGAACAATTACCGGTTGAAGATTAGTTGTGAATGTAAGAGTGTGGCAATTTGGCGCCCACTCTTTTGTTTTTAATAAGGGTAAGGAATAGTTGAATGGAGAAAACAAAAGTATATAGTCGAGATGTTGTGCTAGTGATGTCCGCCTCGTTCTTTTTTATGTTCAGTACAATGTTTGTGACCCCATTAATGAATGGCTATGCGAGGAGTTTAGGCGCCGGACCGACTCTGGCTGGAGTAATCGTTGGTATTATGAGTATTGCCGCGATGTTTCTCCGCCCGGTCGCCGGAAACCTAACGGACCGTTTTTCAAAGTATGGTTTGTCATTTATCGGCGGCATCTTTATTTTAGTTGGTGTCTTAGGTTATGTGATAACCCCGAATAGTCAATTACTGTTGGTCTTTCGACTCATTAATGGCACTGGGTACGTTTTGGATACCGTTTGTATGACGACCTGGTTGGCGTACTTAGTACCGAGGGAGCACGTTGGTGAAGCAATGGGCTTTTATGGATTGATGAATGCTCTGGCGATGGCCATTGGCCCCGCAATTTCGATTAACATTTATCAGAAGGTGGGCTTCCGGGTTGCCATGCTTTTTTCTGCAGTAGCGGCGTTATTAATGGTGGTAATGATTCAATTTGTTGGTCAAAAGGGCCAACCAATTAGCGCCGCTCATCACAAACAGTCGTTTAAAATAATTCAGTGGGATGCCTTACCGGTCGCAATCTTGATTACGCTCTTTGCGTTGCCTTATTTTGCAACCCAAGCCGATATAGTAACGTATGTGGCTCAACGCCGGTTAGATGTAGCGGTTGGTGCTTACTTCTTGATTTATGCCGTAATTTTATTGGTTCTGCGGATCGTGCTTAAAAATTTATTTGATACGGTTAAGTTTGGTTGGTGGCTGTTGGCCAGTACGGTAGCGATGGTCTTTTACTTAATTATGTTGGCAATGATGCATAATAATTGGCAAATGGCTTTGGGAGCTGCGGGCATGGCAGTTGGTTACGGAATCATTTATTCGGTTCTTCAATCAACAGCCTTGCTCTTGGCTCCGTTAAATGAACAAGGATTAGCATCATCAACATTTTATTTGGGGTTAGATATCGCAATGTCACTAGGGCCCATTATGGGTGGCATTATTGATAGTGCGTTACCAGTTCGGTGGTACTATCCAGTAATGATGCTCTTAGTACCCATTATTATCATTGTTTATCTGTTTTATCACCGTTCATTAGATGGAGCAATCCACAATCATTAAGACAAGGTTCTTCTCAAGAAATCACACTTGTGGTAAACTAACACTAGTTACTTTGAACGGAAAAATATAACGAGTTTGTTTCACATATTAATCAATTCAGTAGCCAGTAATCTATGGCTGCTCTTTTGCCGTACCCTTTTTGGGTAATACATACAAGTTATAAAATAAAGATAAAGGGAAGGTATTATGCAAAAGTTAAAAATTAAGAATAATGAAGTTTCCTTTTACGCAGTCGGTGGACTGGGTGAAATCGGTAAAAATATGTATTGTGTGCAATTCCAAGATGAAATCGTCATTATTGATTGCGGGGTTCTTTTTCCCGAAGACGAGTTGCTTGGGGTGGACTACGTTATCCAAAATTATGATTACTTAGTGGAAAATAAGGACAAGATTAAGGGGATCTTTATTACCCACGGGCATGAAGACCACATTGGTGGACTACCGTTTTTCTTGCAAAAGGTCAATGCCCCAATTTATGCAGGTCCGTTTGCAATGTCCTTAATTAAGGGTAAGTTAGAGGAAAAACATTTACTCCGTGATGCCGAATTACACGAAGTTGATGAATTTGATACAGTACATTTCAAAAAATTATGGGTTAGTTTCTTCAGGACTACACACTCCATTCCAGATACGCTTGGGGTAGCAGTTCATACTCCACAAGGAACAATTGTCCAAACTGGGGATTTCAAGTTTGATTTGACACCGGTTGGTAACTTGCCAGCACCTAATTTCCAACAAATGGCGAAATTGGGTGAAGAAGGCGTTTTGCTATTGACTTCAGACTCCACAAACGCTGAACGACCACAGTTCACGAAGTCGGAACGTTGGGTTGATATTCATATTCGGCGGGTATTTGAACGAATTAAGGGCCGGATTATCTTCGCATCATTCGCTTCTAATGTCTACCGTCTCCGGGAAGCAGTGGATGCAGCTTTAAAACAGGGACGGAAAATTGCTGTTTTTGGCCGGAGTATGGAGAATTCCATTGAGGCTGGTCAACGGCTTGGGTACTTGAAGATTCCAGAAAAGTCATTAATTGATCCAAATGAGATTAACTCCTATCCGCCAGAAGAAGTTATGATTATGTGTACCGGTTCACAGGGTGAACCAATGGCAGCATTGAGCCGGATTGCTAACGGTAATCACCGACAAATCAGTATTCAACCAGGAGATACCGTTGTCTTCTCCAGTAACCCGATTCCAGGGAACACCATTAGTGTCAATGCCCTCATTAATAAATTAGAGGAAGACGGTGCGGAAGTTATTCATGGATATGTGAACAATATCCACACTTCTGGGCACGGTGGCCAGATTGATGAAGAATTAATGCTTCGCTTAATGAAGCCGAAGTTCTTTGCGCCAGTTCATGGTGAGTTCCGGATGCAGAAGATCCATACCAAGCTAGCGCAACTGACGGGAGTACCGAAGGATCACTGTTTTATTTTGCAAAATGGTGATGTTTTAGCACTGACCAAGGATACCTGTCGAATTGCTGATCATATTGATAGCATGGGTGACGTATATATTGATGGTCGGGACGTCAATGATTCTGTTGGGAACCCTGAAATTCGTGAACGGCGGATGCTTTCAGAAGAAGGGGTTGTAACGGCGATTGCGGTAATTGATATGAAGGATAAGCAAATTGTTGCTGGTCCAGATATCGTTTCCCGTGGCTTCGTTTATATGCATGAATCGCAAGAGTTGATCAAGGCCGCTAATCATGAAGTTTTCTGGGCGATTCTCAATACTTTCAAGAACCATGCCCATGCGGACCGGCGAGCAATTAACCGTACGATTGTTAGCCGTTTACAAAAATTGCTTTACCAACGGACCGGACGTCGGCCAGTGATTATTCCCATGGTTACTATTTTAAATGATGATGAACGTCGTAAAGAAGGCGGTAACCATCGTGAACATCATGGAAGTGGTCACCGTCGGAATCATCGTGCTCATCGTCCACAAAAGGATGGTCAACGTCACGCCAAGGATGATTCTAAGAGAACCCAAAAAAAGACGCCGGTTACGGAGTAGTCATATAAAACATTCCCCCGAGGTTCGGAAGATTCGAGCTTTGGGGGTGTTTTTGTGCGCAATTTTAAATTAGGCTTTTGATTAGTTCCGTAGTTTGTTATTATCGAAGTAGCAATTATTTTTGAATGGAGGAACTAAAATGTCAGGAAGAGATTACCTCCACATTTGGTACTTAGCTCAATCGGCAGTAATTTTATTCTTATTACTATTGATTGACGCATGGGAAGCTTATCATGGAATTCGCATGGTCGTTGTCATTATCCCAGTTGCGGTAATAATGCTATTGGCAATTGTAAGTTCGATTTTAGATCGGCAACCCCATTGGTTAGAATTAATTAATCGTTGGGTGCAGGCACTTTGCCAACCATTGATTTTAACGGTAGTCTGGGGAATGGTAACACGGATCTTGATTGTCCGTTTACAATTACCCGCGCGGGGAATTGTTGCGCTCGGGATGATTTATTATGTTGTAATGTTTGCACCATTTGCTAGTGAGATTGGTGGACAGTTGCAGTGGACAGTTGCCCGTATCTTTTATCTGTTCTGGTGGTTTAATACTGTTTTAGCGATGGGCATTGCACTTCCGCTTAAGTTTACTGGTCCCCATGCCTTTGCTGTTTTGATCAGTACAGGTGCTGTCGGTGCTGTTTCCTATTTTGTGATGGTAACGACGGTCATGCGGGCATGGAAACTTTCGTGGCCAGGAATTAAGCCCCAATTTGGTTGGGGATTCAGCTGGATCGTGTTAGCAATTTTGATTATTGCTGACCTATGGTTTACAGTTTGGAATGCTTACGGAACTGGTGACCGTTGGCAAACAATTGTAACGTCATATCACTTAGTATGGAAACGACCAACCGGAACCTTTACGATGCAGGCTTTTGAAGCCGCAGTTGGTGAAGAAACACTGTGTCGGTTTGGATTTCTAGGTTGTTCATTGTATGCATTTCGTAAATTCACCAACCGGATCCCATATGCGGTCGTGTTGAGTTCCGCGTTATTTGCTTTAATTCACTATTTTAATTTGTTTGGTCAAAGTTTTTCAATGACCACGGTTCAGGTGCTCAGTGCTTTTTCATTAGGACTCTTTTATGCGGTGGTTTATCTTTATACTGGTCAACTGTGGATTCCGATGCTGATGCATTTTCTTTTGGATTGGACTAGTTTTACAGCTTCAAATTCAACCATGATGAGTGGAAATGCTGGGGCGATGGATAGGCTTACGTTAGTGCTTCAAATGATTCTCTTTATCGCAATCACTGTTTGGATGATGTTCGGAAAGCGTCGTCACGTGATGAAACGTCATGCAGACCGGCTGATCGGCGAAAATCAACATTTTGGTTTTCGACTTGAATTTAATTAAAAAACAACCTTCAGACTTGTGAAGCCTGGAGGTTGTTTTTAGTTATAAAAGAGTAAGCGGATTACATGGTTTCGCCCATTTTCTTGTATGAATCCATTCCGCCTAACCATAGTTGATCCATTGAAACACCACGTTCTTCCGCAAAGGCCTTCATTAAGGTCATATGGTTCATGAGGTGGTATTGTTTATCAGGATTCTTTGGATCGATGACCTTAATTTGTGCCATCATCCCGCCATCTTCATGTTCAATGATATGGCAGTGATACATGAAGACACCAGGAACATTGAACCAAACTTTAATGCGGACGTGTTCTTGAGGATTGACCACTACCGTATCTTTAAGTCCTGTTTCGTTTGGCAATGGGGCATGCCCATTTCTGGAAATTACTGTAAATGCACAACCGTGCATGTGATATGGGTGAATCATTCCGGGACGGTCATTAGTATTTTCAATGTCCCAGATTTGCACCTTATTCATCGGCATTTCATAGTCAATTCGATCCATCTTAAATTTCTTGCCATTCATCGCTACTGATTCATCACAACCATCAAGGGTTACATAGTGAATTCCGAGGTCTGGGTCCACTGCAGGGTCAGGAGTAGTGAAGAGCTGATTTGGAATTTTAGTATTGTCTGGTGTAAATTGGTGAATCCGGAAATGGATAAGTGGGGTATCATCACTGTACAAGATAACTTCATCACCTGGTTGATAGTTACCAAAGTCCACCACGATTTCTTGCCGTTCCGCTGCGGTAATCATTAGTTTGTTCATTTTAACTGGGTGGGGAAGGAGACTAAGATCACCAGCAATTTGGGTAAATGGTAAGTCATCAGAAAAGTGGAGTCGCCATTCACGACGGTTGGCTCCATCAAGAAAACGAAGGCGTACTTTCTGTGTTGTAACGTCAAAATAGGGATTAATTGTACCATTGATCATCGGGGTGGGACCCATTACGCCATCGGGATCATAATCTGCACGATAGTTCCACTGATTATCTTCGTGAAAACGGCGATCTTGGAGAATCACCGGAATATCATCAATACCATAATTTCGTGGTAATGGTAAGGAAGCTTCATGATCATCTTGAACAATCGCGGCAGCTGCGAGACCATGCCAGACTTGTTCCGCTGTGGATGGACATGGGTGGGCATGTAGCCAAACCATCGCTGCTGGTTGGTTGATTTTAAAGGTGATATCGCGACTTTCACCAGGGTAGACCGGTGCATGACAACCACCATCTTCAATTGGCCCTGGAATGGCTAATCCATGCCAGTGGAAAGTAGTTACTTCCGGTAGGTGGTTGACAAGGTGCATATGAATGGTTTTGCCCTTTTTGAAAATGACGGTTTTACCTAGTAAGGGAGCATTATATCCCCACGTTTTGGTTTTAGTGCCTGGTAACAGTTGGACAGCTCCGGTTTGTGCGGTAATCGTGTAGTACATATCGGTGGCAGTTTCCTGGTCAGGCTGCAGAATTTCTGGAATATTTAATGGCTGTTGTGGTGTCGTAGGTTCTTCTAGTGGAACGTAGCCACCATCGTGATAGTCATAGGCCTGTCTCTTATACACATCTGACGCTGCCG
>CAMXWI010000004.1 GCA_947252915.1 uncultured Lactobacillus sp. | reverse complement strand
AAGGCTGCGCAAGTACCAGTTCAGGTGATGAATGATGTTGATGCGGCCCTAATGGGTGAAATCCTATGCGGTCACGTTCACGCAGATCAATCCGTGTACTGCATTGCTTTAGGAACCGGCATTGGTGGTGCCTTCTATCACAACGGACATTTATCCAGAGGTGCACACGGCCTTGCGAATTCTGTTGGCTACCTTAACTATGATCCAGAATCAAAAGAGTGTTTTGAAAGTCAAGCTTCTACCCTGGCTTTGCAACACAGTCTTGAATCGATCAACGTTTCAGTTCCGGAAGCCTTTCAACGGGCGCGCGATGGTCAGTCACAATTTGTCGAAATTATTCAACATTGGTGTCGACAGCTCGGTAAACAGCTAGCGCAAATCTGTTTAATCCTGGATCCAGCCAAAATTTTAATCGGCGGTGCAGTTAGTCAACAGGGTGATTTTTTCATTCATCAAATTAAATCTGCTGTTCAACACTTTCTCCCGGAAGGGTTAGCAAACGTTGATATCAAGGCAACAACTCTCCAAGATCAAGCGCAAGTCTTTGGAGCTATTTCACCATTCTTTTTATGAAAGCGTATACATTTTATTTTAAACGTGTTATGGTTAACACCGTAATAGTTTTAAAGTTTAATTCAACCGCACAAAAAAAGCGCCGCATCCACGGCTGCTTTCTTTGTGTGTTTTTTTATTTCCGCATTTTCTTTTAAAGAGGTGTATTTCATGAAGGTATCAATTAATACCGCGGTTTTTCTTGATCAAATGAATGCGGGTCACTCCCAATACGATGTCCTTCAGGAATTGATCGGCAAACCGATTGATAATGTTGAAGTTCGTGGTGAATTTTTCCAACCAGCCAGTCAAGAAGCGGAACTAGATAAGATTAGTGAACTCGCTCATCAAAATAATTGGGGACTTTATTATTCTATTCCCGAAGTCCTCTTCAATGATGGTGAATTAAATTCTCACCTCACCGATTACATTATGCTGGCCCAAAAATATGGAATTAAAAATTTAAAAATCAGTTTAGGCGATTATGGTGCCTTAACTGAAGATACCAAGCAATTATTGATGCAAATTCCAACCAATGATGTTGCCATCAGTGTTGAAAACGAACCGAACGATCATGGTGAAGTACCAAAAATCTTTAATTTCTTAGATACTACCAATGGTCACTTTGGCTACACCTTTGATTCTGGCAATTGGTATTGGATCGATCAAGATCCTCAAGCAGCAATGAACCAATTAAGTTCTAAAATCACCGTTTTCCATTTAAAGAATATTAAAGACCGGGATACGACCATGCTCGATAATGGTGATACCGATTGGCAACGCTTAACTAAGAAGGTCCCCGCTGGTGTACCAGTATTTTTAGAATACAATATTCCATCTGCCAAGTTGTTGGATCAGGAAATTGCTAAAGTCAATGAATTGCTTTAGTTCCTAAAGGATTGACCAATGAACTATCTATTACAAATTGTGCTTATTTTATTGGTCGGGAAGGTTTGTTCTGAACTCTCCTCACGAATCGGTCTGCCTCCAGTCATGGGTGAATTGATTGCCGGAATCTTAATTGGGCCGGCCGTCTTTCATCTGTTGACGCCCACCACCTTCATCCACTATTTCTCTAACATCGGGGTCATTATGCTGATGTTTATTGCTGGGTTAGAAGGGGATCTCCGCCAACTCCTCCACTACTGGGCACCATCATTGACCGTGGCCACCTTGGGCGTGATTTTTCCAACGGGAACCGCCTACTTGCTGTGCCACGATGTATTCAACTTTGATGTCCAAACGGCAGCTTTCATGGGGCTCGTGCTTAGTGCCACATCCGTCAGCATCACCGTTCAGGTGTTGCGTGAAATGGGTTATTCCAACACTCGCGAAAGCCAGATTATTCTTGGCGCGGCCGTTGCTGATGATATCATCTGTATCATTTTGTTGGGCATCAGTGTTCAACTAGTTGGTCAGCACTCAGCCTCATCACTCAGCGGTAAAGTTCTTTCAATGATCGTTCCGCAAATTCTTTTCTTCATTATCGTTCTGTTGATTGGTCGTTACATCGTACCGAGATTCTTACAGATTTTTGACAAAATGGGGATTAGTGAAAGCCTCCCAACAGCAGCTTTGATTATCTGCTTTGGTTTTGCGTGGATCGCAGTGAAATGTGGCATGAGTGATGTTTTGGGTGCCTACTGTGCCGGACTAGCTATTTCACAAACCAAATATGAAGAAGCATTAGCACCAAAAATTGAACCAATTGGTTACGCAATTTTTACGCCCGTCTTCTTCATTAGTATCGGTCTAGAAGTTACTTTCCATGGTATTGGCAATGACGTCCTCTTCATTATCTGCTTGATTGTCATCGCGGTTCTTGGAAAGCAACTGGGCTGTGGAATTGGTGCTAAACTCTTCCATCTCAATTGGGAGGAAGCCAATATTGTCGGTGCTGGGATGGTATCGCGTGGTGAAATGGCGTTAGTGGTCATCAAAGTGGCCCTTTCGGCAGGATTGATTGATAAAAGCTACTTTACTGCTTTAATCCTGGTAACCGTCATCACAACCTTACTCGCACCACTGCTCTTAAAGATTTTTATTCAACGTAACGTTAATAGTCAAAATAATGAAAGGCGATTAGATTAACTATGCAAAAACTGGATTTGGGACGTTTAATTGGATCGTCCTCCTTGTTTACCTCCTTGCGATGTTGCTAATTGGGGCCTACTTTACCAAACGCGCTAGCAAGGATACCGATGCTTTCTTTAAGGCCAATAGTTCTGTTCCTGCTTGGGCCACTGGTTTCAGTATTTACGCAACCACGCTAAGTGCGATCACGTTTATGTCAACACCAGAGCAAGCATTCCTCACGGACTGGTCATACTCAGTTGGGAACTTGACCATCATTTTGATTATCCCAATTTTGATTAAATACTATGTACCGTTTTTCCGTAAATTACAAGTTACCACTGCTTATGAATACCTTGAAGATCGGTTTAGTCCCATCATGCGGGTTCTTGGTAGTTTACTCTTTATGCTCTACCACTTAGGAAGAATTGCAATTGTCATTTATCTACCAATTTTAGCCATTACTTCTGTTTCCTCAATTAACCACATCTTGATTGCCCTCTTCGTCGGTGGTCTTTGTATCATCTACGCATTCCTTGGTGGGATCGAAGGGGTTATTTGGACAGACGTT
Source organism: uncultured Lactobacillus sp. (assembly GCA_947252915.1). GTDB lineage: Bacteria > Bacillota > Bacilli > Lactobacillales > Lactobacillaceae > Limosilactobacillus. Next base: position 11,384 of record CAMXWI010000004.1, on the reverse strand, counting down.
ATCCAAGGATTCCTCCTCCTTGGCGGAGCACTCCTGATCATCTTCATTGGTGCTTACTACATCAAGGGTGGTTTTGGTACAATCGCCCATGACGTTGCCGTTCACCATAAACTTTACTCAAAAGCTAACTGGGACCCTCACAACCTGAAATTATTCATTCCATTAATTTTTGCCGGTTCCGTTTTTAACTCTCTTTACCAATACACGGGTAGTCAAGATGTGGTTCAGCGTTACCAAACCACTTCCACGATGAAAGAAACCGCTAAGTCACTTTGGACTAATGGACTCTTAGCATTCATTACGATCCCAATCTTTTACGGGATGGGAACGATTTTGTACAGTTTCTACTTGCACTCAGCAAGTCTGCCAAAGGGCTTCAACACGAGCGCCGTTGTACCATACTTTGTCATCAAAGAAGTTCCAGCTGGTTTAGCCGGACTGATCATTGCCGGAATCTTTGCGGCTGCGCAATCCACCATTGCATCCAGTCTCAACGCGATTTCTGCTTGTGCGATTACCGACTTCAAACAACGCTTCTTTGACAAGAAGTTCAAGCGGGTTAGCGACGTCCAATTAGCCCGGATTGTTATTCTCATTGCCGGAATTCTTGGCTTGCTAATGGCCATTTACCTCTTAGTTGGTAACCAATCCCAAACCTGGAACCTCTTCTTAGCCTTTACTGGTTTATTTGGGGTCCCAATTGCCGGAATCTTCGCCGCGGGGATCTTTACCCAACGTGCCAATACCGTTGGGGCTGTTACTGGTCTGATTGTCAGTGCTGCCCTTACCTACTATGTACAATCAAAGGGCATGTCACCATTTATGGTTTCATGTGTTTCCTTCTTATCATCCATGTTTATCGCATGGTTCGTCGGCTTATTCACCCCACAAAAGAAGAATATTGTTGGGCTAACTGCTAAGACCGTTGACCAAGAATACACTCGTCATTAATAATTTTACTCCTCATCAAAATAAGGGGGCAGAGTTCGGATTAACTGAACTTTGCCCCCGATTGTTTATTGATTAAATTTTAAATCACGCTGAATTGTTAATGCCGATTGGCGACCAAACACCACTGTTTCCGCAATCGAATTACCACCAATTCGGTTATTGCCGTGCAGTCCACCGGTAACCTCTCCAGCAGCATATAATCCATTAATTACCTGTCCATTGGCATCCAACACCCGGGTCTCCGGATCGACATGAATGCCACCCATTGTGTAATGAATTGCTGGAGCCACATGAATGGCATAAAATGGTGCCTTACTCAGTGGAAAACTCATTCCAGTTGTCCGGCTAAATTGTCGATCGTCTTGGACACGAACTGCCTCATTCCACTGGTGAATGGTCGTTGGCAAATCTGGCAAAGACAATTGTTCAGCCAGCTGCTCGATTGTCGCCCCTGTCTGCACTAAACCAATTTGATCATAAAAATCAATGGCCTTGACCCGCGAACGAACTTCCTGATCAAAAATTAAGTACGCACTATGCTTGGTTAACGCAGTAATGGCATTCGAAACTACGCGCCGCGTAGCCAGTTCGTTTACAAACCGTGTTCCCTTTTCATTCACTAAAATGGCGCCTTCACCCCGAACTGCTTCACCAATCAAAAAAGCGTGGTCTTGATCCTGCTGGACAGTTGGGTGAACCTGTACTAGATCCAACTGCATTAATTGTGCACCAACATGCTGGGCTAATTTTAAGCCGTCCCCTGTCGCACCAGGTTGGTTGGTTGTGCGGTAATTAGCCAAATCTGGTCGATACCGGCGCATCAACTCTTTGGAGGCCCCAAAACCACCCGTTGCCAATACTACCGCACGTGAATTGAATTGATGAACTGCTTTTTCAGCGTCAACATATTCTACTCCACACACGGCGCCGGTAGCGGTCAATAATTTACTGACGTGTGCTTCCGTAATTATCTGGGCTCCAGCTTCAACCGCCAACTTTTGTAATCCTTTGACCAAATAAGCACCTACGGGAGCTGTCGAAGCAGGACGGTGGGTTCGCTTGACTGACATTCCGCCAGTAATGGTCAAATCATCCAGTGGCAAGCCATGCTGGGTTAGCCATTCAATCGCTAATGGCGCATGGGTAACAAACTGTTTCAGCATTGCTGGATCATTCAGCTTACCACCACCCTGGTAAGTTTCCTGATAAAAATCCTGCATCCGGTCCGCAATTTGATTACGGGCGTGGACAGTTGTTTCCGCTGCATTCATCCCGGAAGATGCCCGCTTAGTATTACCACCAACTTGGGAATTCTTTTCTAAAACAGCAACTGTCAGTCCTAGCTCACGCGCCTGAACAGCTGTGGTCAATCCGGCACCCCCACTGCCAATTATAATTAAATCATAATCAATTTCTGTCATATCAGCACCCTTAATCAATACTAATTGATTTAATGACAACGTCATCCTTTGGGCGATCGCTCAAATCACGATCAACGCGGCTAATCTCTTTAGCCACTTTCATTCCATTAACGACTTGTCCAAAAACAGTGTGATGGTGATCGAGCCATGGTGTTCCACCATTAGCCACATAATGGTCAATGACTGCTTGCGGATAACCAGCCGCCTTCATTTGATCAGCCAAGTTCGTAGTAAGGTTTTCGTTCGTTACGATGAAAAATTGGCTTCCGTTGGTATTAGGGCCTGCATTGGCCATTGATAACGCCCCGTTAAAATTGAAAAGCTGGTCGCTAAATTCGTCTTCGAAAGCTTGACCATAAATGCTTTCACCACCAGCACCGGTCCCCGTTGGGTCACCACCTTGAATCATAAAGTCTGGGATAACCCGATGGAAAAGGACCCCATCATAGTATCCCTTTTTAGCCAATTCAACAAAATTTTTCACCGTCTTAGGAGCAAGTTGGTCAAATAGTTGAACCTCCAGATCCCCGTGATTAGTGTGAATTATTGCCTTAGTACCCGTTTGCGCTGCTAAGTTTAATTGTGGAAAGTCACTCATTAGTTCCGCCTCCTATTTATTCTGGAGTTGATTATATCATGATTAGCGCGGCTTACAGCAAAAAAGAGGCTGGAGTCTTCCAACCTCTTTGCTACTTTAAAGGTAAAAATGTAACAGCGCAGTAACTGGCTAGCAGTTCAACCGCTGATAAATCAGCAGTTGACCAAGCTACGCGTCGTAACCATCCTTGCGGGGATTCAAATACAAAGTCCTCGAATCGGACTTTCCATCCGATTTGAGGACTTTTTGTGTCACTTTTAATTATTATTTACTGACAACCTCAATCAAGTCATCGCCATGGCTAATCTCACCATCAGCAACGCGCTTGACTTGCGTGTAATTGGTCGTGTTTGTGACTACGACCATCACGGTGGTATCATAACCAGCTGCCTTAACCGCCGCTAGGTCGATGGTACCAAGGCGATCACCATTCTTAACCTTTTGGCCTTGTTCAACAAAGCTTTCAAAGTGTTCACCCTTGAGGTTCACAGTATCTAAACCAACATGAATCAAAACTTCGGCACCATCATCTGAAGTTAAACCATACGCATGCTTCGTAGCATAAGCAACTGTAATTGTACCATCAACAGGTGCATAAATCGTACCATCATTAGGAACAACCGCCGCACCATCCCCCATCATCTTCTGAGAGAAGACTTCATCATTTACTGCAGTAATGTCTTCGGCAGTTCCAGAAACTGGGCTTGCAACTACTTCATTCTTAGCATTTTCGTCTGCTGGTGCTGAAGCATGTTGAACTGGTGCGGATGCTTCCGCTGCTTGAGATGCGCCATCCGCTGCATCTGCACCCGCCATTGCGGGATTAACCAGTTCATCGTGCGCTTTACCATAGAAGAAGGTTACTAAGAAGGCAATTACAAATGAAATAACTTCACATAATAGGTAGCCTGGAATAGATTTAGCGTATACGGATAAGAAACCAATGAAACCAGCCGAACCCATTGAAGCAGCAACCACGTGCATTAATCCGGCAATCGTGGAAGCCACACATGAACCAACTAATGCACAGAAGAATGGGAACCGCAACTTCAAGTTCACCCCGAAAATTGCTGGTTCAGTAATTCCGAGCAAAGCAGAAATCGCGGAAGAACTAGAGAGAGCTTTCATCTTTTCATTCCGTGTTAAAAAGTAAACTGCAGTGGTTGCGGCCCCTTGGGCAACGTTGGCCATTGAAGCCACGATGAAAATAAAATCACCCGCACCCTTACCAGCTTTAAAGGCGGTCACTAATTGCGTTTCGATAGCAGGGAAGCTTTGGTGTAAACCAGTTAAAACAATTGGCGAATACAAAGCCCCAAAAATTCCTGTTCCTACAAATCCTAACGTGTCGTATAACCAAACAATTCCGTTCGTCAGTAAATCAGAAAGATCCTTCATCACCGGTCCGACCACGATAAACGTCAGGAACCCAGTTAAGAGAACTGAAATCAGTGGCGTAAATGTAAAGTCAACGGCAGCTGGCAGACGTTTATGCAACCACTTTTCGAAGATGGAAAGCATCCAAACCGCAGCCAATGCTGGAATAACCTGACTCGTGTAAGACTGAATATGAACAGTTAACCCGAAGATGTTCCAAGAACCGCCATCCGCTAAAGCCGGCGCGGTCATCATCATTCCGACAAATGCCCCCAAGAATTGGTTAGCACCAAACCGCTTCGCTCCAGAAATTCCCACCAAGATCGGTAAGAATACGTATGGCGCTGCCGACATGACGTTCACCATGCCTTCAATGCCCTTCAAAGCTGGCCACATTTGAATAACGGATTGGGGACCAAATAATCCTTTAGCCGTCAACACATTATCAAGGGCCATCAGCAAACCACCGGCGACCAATGCCGGAATAATTGGTACAAAAATATCAGATAAGAGTTTAATAAACGCCATGACTGGATTGAACTTTTGATTCTTTGCAGCAATTTGCTTCAGATCGTCAGTGGAAACTTCCTTCAATCCAGTTTGCTTAATTAATTCATCATAAACGTTGTTCACGTCTCCCGGGCCAATGATAATTTGGTACTGACCATTGGTCTTAAACGTTCCCTTAACGTCACCATTGTTATCCAATGCTTTTTGGTCAACTTTGGCTTCGTCTTTTAAAACTAACCGTAACCGCGTTGCACAATGCGCAGCAGCAACTAAATTGTCTTTGCCGACGGCGTTAATGACGTCGGTCGCAACTTGTTTGTGATCCATGAGCATTACTCCCTATCTCATCTAGATATTTGCGCTTAAATTGTAAGCGTTTTTTACACATTTGATAATACTAGATTTAGATTAAATGTCAAGCGTTTATCAATTTTTCTTTTAGCCTTACTGATCTTCACTAATTTTCAGGACACAGGCCCCATCGATATTCCCCTTGGCAACTCGTCTCAATGCCTCATCAGCCTTGTCAAACGGGTATTCAGTCACCGTTGGCTGAATGTGCAAACGATGGGCTAACTTCAAAAATTCTTCCCCATCGCGGCGCGTATTACTTTCCACACTTGTTAAGTTCTTTTCATGAAAAAGGTGCTGCTGATAATTTAGTTCTGGAACATCGCTCAAGTGAATGCCGGCTAACGCAAGCGTCCCTCCAGGAACGAGGTTGGCTAATGCATTGGGAACCATCTCGCCAGCTGGTGAAAACATAATGGCGGAATCTAGTTGAACTGGTGAATCATCATAGGCGCCTTGCGCAGACGCACAACCTAATTGCAACGCAAATTTTTGGGCATCATGGCCACGAGTGAAAACATGGACTTCAATTCCCTGCTTAATTGCTAACTGGGCAGTTAAATGTGCGGAACCACCAAATCCATAGAGGCCTAGTGTGCCACCAGCTGGTACGTTGGCGCGTAGATAAGAACGGTAACCAATAATTCCCGCACAAAGCAATGGTGCAGATTTAACTGGATCAGTATCCTCTGGCAGATGGTAGGCAAAGCCCTCCGGAACCGTCACATACTCTGCATAACCGCCATCATGATCCCATCCTGTGTAAATGGAATGGGGACACAAATTCTCCCGACCGGAACGACAAAATCGGCAAACCCCGCACGCTTTTCTAAACCACGGAATTCCAATTTTGTCACCAATCGTAAATCGTTGAGTTTGTGGTCCCTGCTTAACGACCCGGCCAATAATTTCATGGCCGGGAGTAACATGCTGCCGATGAACTGGTAGGTCGCCTTCGGTAACGTGTAAGTCGGTGTGACAAACTCCACATGCTAAAATTTTAACCAGAACTTCTCCAGACTGTGGTTCAGGGACCGGCTTCTCAACCAATTGCAGTGGGCACGGCTCTTGTTCAATTGGCCCCGGAGTGGTAACTTCCCAAGCCCGCATTGTTTTTGGAATCATCATTCTTAAACGTCTCCTTTATCGAATTTACCTTCATTGTAATCCTTTTGTGAAATAATGATCAATTTGTTTTTGCTAGACGTTTGACAGTCAACAGCCGTCATTTTAAAATAGAACCATCTTAGAGCACTTACATAAAGGAGATCTTATTATGGAATGGACACGGGAACAACGCTACCGCCCTTACCAACAATATTCGGCCCTCGAATTGCTTCACTTGCAGGCAGCAGCTGATAATTCACCTGAACAACTCCGGTATCATATCCGGCCAAGTTCTGGATTACTAAATGATCCAAACGGGTTCTCATACTTTAATCATGCCTGGCACGTTTTTTACCAGTCGTTTCCTTTTGGTGCTGCCCATGGTCTTAAATCATGGATGCACATGCAATCTACCGATCTAGTACATTGGCACTCCCGTGGCTTAGCTCTCACTCCTGATAATGAATACGATAGCCATGGTGCCTACTCTGGATCTGCGAAGCAAATTGGCGATCGGCTATTTTTGATGTACACCGGTAACCACCGTGATAAGGATTGGAACCGAACACCTTTCCAACTGGGTGCTTGGATGAACCAAAATAATCAGGTTACTAAACTAAAACAGCCCCTGTTCCGGAATCCGGATTACATTAGTGAACACTTCCGTGATCCCCAACTACTAGAACATGATGGTAAGTACTATGCCCTCTTAGGAGCACAGGATGCTAAAACTGAAACCGGCCATTTGGCACTCTGGGCCAGCGATGACTTGCAAGATGGCTGGCATGATGTCGGTTTGGTTAATTTCACTCCGTATCCAATGGGCTACATGATTGAATGCCCAAACTTAGTGATGATTGATGATCATGCTGTCCTGATTTTCTGCCCGCAGGGATTAGAGCAGAAGATCACCCATTACGATAATATTTACCCCAACACCTATATCATTGGGGATGAATTTGATTTTGAAAATGCTACGTTAAAGGGTAGTTCACAAGTCCCAGTAAATCTGGATGAAGGTTTTGATGTCTACGCTACTCAGGCGTTTAACGCCCCGGACGGCACAGCTTATGCTATTAGTTGGGTAGGGCTCCCTGACATCAGTTATCCAACCGATGATCAAACTTGGGCAAACTGTTTGAGTCAAGTTAAGGAATTGCACATCCGTAACGGTCAGCTCTACCAGCAACCAGTCGCAGCAATGACCAACCTCCGCGATCCAAAGGGCACTAAAGTTTTCTCCAATCATACGAGCATCATTGACGATCATGCTGGTCAACAATGTGAATTAAATCTGACAATTAGTGCTGATCAGACAGGTGTCTTACACCTTGCCGCCAATGAAGATTTGAGTGCTAGTTTACAAATCCAATTTGATACGAATGCTGGTACACTCACCGTCGATCGATCCAAAGTTGGATCTGCAGTTGCCGAAAAGTATGGTACGACTCGTTCCATTAAGTTACCAGCTCACCAGGATCTAAAATTACAAATTTTCTTAGATCATTCACTCGCTGAAATATTTGTGAATGATGGTCAGCAAGTGCTGACGCTTCGCTACTTTGCTGATCAGCACCATCAGAAGATTGCGTTTGCCACACCAATTAATGCGACTGGAAGTCTATATCAACTTAAAAATATCTAAACAAAATCCCCGTTCACGTGACTTGTGAACGGGGATTATTTAGAATATAGCTAAATTCACGGGGAGGAACAATAATGAAGAACAGTGTTGACCAGGCTAATTGGCAATCAGCCATCCACTACCTTATTGACCAAGCGTTACCCAATGCTGACTACCAAGTGGTCTGCTTTCATCAATCAAAATCTAGTGAAAGTTTATACGTTGACATTCTCTTTGAAAATCTCCTGTATCAACTGCGCTTCGCATTTCACGACCGGCAGGAAAAAAACCCCGATCTCTATTCATTCAATCTCCGATCCTATCCTCATGACGTGGCCCTAATTCAGCAACTTCGTCAGCTTCTACGCCATCGCCGACAAGGAATACCATTAACGTATCAGCACTTTGCTGCCCTCTCACTGATTGAAAAACTCGGTCAATTTAATGATTGCCCGCTTGAATATCGGAATGAACAATTTTGGAATCATCAACAGCCGATTACTTCACCAACGCTCGTCATCACATTAGACTTCCTGCTAACACATCAATTGCTTGTGATTCAGCATTCCACCAAACGCGTCTTCCTCTCAGAAAGTGGACAACAGCTATTAGATTTCTACTGGGATGTCGCTGATCAATATTTAGAAGAAAGCATTTGGGATCACAATCCGCGAACGCAAACGCCAACGGAACTTAATCTTTTTTGGAACGCTTAGGCGACTCCTGAGCTTGCTTTTGCGCTTGAGCATGGAGTTGTCGACGACGATCGCCATTAATAAAGTCGCTTTCTTGTGCAAAGAGATCCAATAGTGCCCACAGATTTTTTAAGCATCGGTCCTTAAACTCTTTCAACTGCATCGATCCGTCTAATTTAAAATATTCTTATGCTCAGCGTGGGTGTAGAATGCCCAAGCGATAATGCCAAAGAAGACGGGACCAAACGCTGTCCAGAATGCAGTCGCGTATTGGCCTTCCAAGATTGGTTCAACACAAGTGAAGAGAATCCCGACTGCCACAACCAACCAAACAACGATGGAAACAACCCACGTCCAGGTCATGCTCTTATAAAAGACAAACGGCCGATCTAAATCTTTTTTCATTTTAAAGAATGGGAACGCCCCTACCAAAAACAGGTATGGTGCTGATGACGAAACGTTCATCATATCAGTCAAAATGGTATAAAACTGTGTTGCTGCGTTCCCACCAAATGAAATAAAGAGAATAATTGCACTGACTAAGATGGCTTGGCACCACATTGCAAATGATGGCATATTCACATCATTCATCTTTGTAAGCCGCTTTGGTAAAAGCCGTGGATCACAACCTTCAATAAAGGATTTAATTGGTGAATAGACCATCACAAAAGCAGCTCCTAAGCCCCCTAAAACATCACTTAACGCCGTAATTTGGGAGAAAATCCGACCGAGCATCACTGCTCCGGAATGACCTAAACCGAGTTTAGCACCAACCGTCAAGCCCATATTATTAATCAAAACATACTCAACATTGGCCAGGTTAACATGGCTCTTTCCTAAAACCTGTTCCCAGTTAGCGCTCACCCCACACAAGAAAATCGTTAAAATATAAATCAAGGTCATGATAATCATGGCAATGATTAATGCCCGAGGGAAAGTCTTTTCTGGCTTCTTCACGGAATCAATCACACCAGCCATTGTTTCCAAACCACCATAAGCAAATAGGGCGTAGACAATGAACGAAATAACCGCAATTGGTGTAACAAAGGCATAGTTAGGTGATTTTACTAAACTCAGTGCCGTCACTGGTTCAGCTAGTTGGCCATGATTCATCATCCATAATAAGAGACTCGCCAAAATAAAAATCACGGAAATTCCTAAGGTTGCCACCCCACAAACGGAAGCAATCTTAGCAATCTTATTAATTCCCCGAGAGGCAATCCAGGTAACGACAATCATAAAAATAATTTCTAAAATCCCCAAAGTCTCATTAGCGGGCAACCCAAACAACCGCCAGGTCTGGGTGCGGTCAGTTCCTGAAATCATGGTTGAATCCGACACTAAAAAGTATTGAGTTGATGAGACTAGCCAAACAACCCACGCTGCAAGCCAAATGAAGGTCCCAATAAAGGCTGTTTTCTCACTTACGGAACCCCGTAACCAAGAAAAAATCCCCCCCTTAGCAGCCTTAAACGAGGCCCCATATTCTGCAAACATTAATGCAGATGGGAGGAAGAAAAGCACCGCCGTAACGATGTACCAAATGATACTGGCATACCCCATTTGATAAAAGGCCGTCAGTGAATTACTAAAGCCAAAGATTGATGAAAAGATCATCAATACTAAGGCACTCAAACCAATTTGGGTGGTTTTCTTTTCCATGTCAAAACTTCTTTCTTTGAATAATATTAATAATTATACAACTTTTCCGAGCAGTTGTGGATATTATTTCAAAGAAAGCAATTTAATTATCACTCTTACTACGATTGAAATGAATTGTTCACATTTATTTCATACAAATCGGCCGATAATTATGATAAGCTCATTATGTTACTCATTTTACTGGTCAGGAGGGACAATTTTGCGTGAACCATCACGACGAGAAATTCGACATCAGCAACGTCGAACATTTCATAAAAAAACCATTATCGTCAGCTTACTCTTTATTGGGTTTGCGCTCTTACTCAACGTTGGCTTAATATTTCAAAGACACAATCCGCTCACCCAAGCCAAAAATGCTAACCCCATTAATATAGTTCCCAATCTATTTCGTTCCACTAGTTTAAGTAGTCAACTAAACCACCAATGGAAAGCGGACCTCAAAGGTGTTGATAGCAATGTTTCCATTGCCGTATATTCCACCAAGACTGGTGAAACATACATGTACAACACTACCCCAAGACACCAATACCACACCGCCAGTACCGTTAAAGTAGCTGTCCTCGCGGGAACTCTCCTTAAAAATTATGGCGATTTGGATAGTCAGGGACGTGAATATGCTAAAGCCATGATTGAAAATTCCGATAATGATTCTACAACTTCCCTCATTAACGATTACCTTGGTGGCACAGATGGTCTTCAAGATACGTTTAATCAATTTCAAATGACCAACACCCATGCCGAAAGCGCTTGGGGAATGACGACCACCACACCGAGTGACCAAATCAAATTACTCAACAACATTTTCTTTAGTTCCAATAAGTTAACGGAAAGTGAACAAAATTATATCCAATCCCTCATGAAAAATGTGGAAAGTGAACAGCAATGGGGAATTTCTGCCGGCAGTAGTAATTACGCCCTGAAAAACGGCTGGCTTGATCAGGATGATTCGGACAAATGGATTGTTAATAGTATTGGTTACGTTAGCGGCAAAGATCAAAATGACTATACGATCGCAGTTTACTCCGACGACAATTCATCCATGAACTCTGGAGAAGAATTGATCGAAAAACTGGCCCGTTCTACTAAAA
>CAMXWI010000003.1 GCA_947252915.1 uncultured Lactobacillus sp. | reverse complement strand
GAGACAGCAATATCAGGGCGCAAATTGCAATTGAATTCGGTAAGTTCCCAAGACCTGTCCCTGATTCTTCAACCGATATGTCGCTTGCAGTGAACCCGTATGATTAGTAAAATCCACCTTTTTAATTAATTGGCGGGTTTCGACCCCTAGGTGAATAATTCCGTACTCAGTTCGGTACCTAGTCATCGTTTCAGCACCCGCCTCAAAGACTAGCCTAGTTTGCCGTGGACCGCGGCGGTCTAATTGCACCCGGTCCTCATCCAGTCGGAACTGGACAGGCGTCTCTTGATTATCCTGGTGCTCTAAGTAGCGCAGGTAAACCTGCCCGCCGTTCAACCGGATTAATTGACCACTTTCTGTAAATTCAAAGTGTTCAGTCTCACTTCCCATCGTCATGGAAGTCGTCAAGTGAACTGTCACTGGAAATACTTCTTTAATCGTTCTTCACCCACCTTTAACCCTTTTAATTATAAACTGACCATCGCTAAATGACCACCAGTGCTTTCTGGCAGCAGGTTTTGTATAATAGAGAAAAAGTTTACGTTAGGAAGCGAACTATGAGTTTTAAAGACGAAGATCTACCTCGCGAAAAAGTGTTCAGGGACCCAATCCATGGCCACGTCATTGTCGATAACCAAATTATTCTCGATTTAATTAATACTCCGGAATTTCAACGACTTCGCCGGGTCAAACAACTTGGTACCACCTCGTTGACCTTCCACGGTGCGGAACATTCCCGTTTTGGCCATTGCCTAGGGGTCTATGAAATTGCCCGTCGGATGTGCAATCACTTTCAAAGAAATTATCCCAGCAAGCGCCCTGGTGATGGTCTCTGGGATGATCGTGAACGACCAGTGGCACTGACTGCTGCACTCCTGCATGACCTTGGCCATGGCCCTTATTCACACACTTTTGAGCACATTTTCCACACGGACCACGAAGCCATTACCCGGCAAATTATCACTAGTCCTGAAACTAATGTTAACCAAATTTTACGACGGGTCAGTCCTGAATTTCCGCAACAGGTAGCCAGTGTGATTGATCATACGTACCCAAATCAGCAGGTCGTTCAAATGATCTCCAGTCAAGTCGATGCTGATCGGATGGATTATCTGCAACGGGACGCTTATTATACCGGTACCAACTACGGTAAATACGATCTCGACCGGGTATTACGAGTAATGCGTCCCATTCACAACGGGATTGCTTTTGAAATTTCGGGAATGCATGCGGTTGAAGACTACATCATTAGTCGGTTGCAGATGTACCTTCAAATTTACTTCCACCCGGTTTCGCGTTCAATGGAAGTCATTTTAGACCACCTGCTAATGCGAGCTAAGTACCTTTACCAGCACCCAAGTGACTATTCCCCGGTCTTTACACCTCACCTGCTCATGCCATTTTTTAATGGTCACTATACCATTAATGACTACCTTTCTTTAGATGATGGTGTGTTGACAACCTACTTTCTACATTGGCGTAATTCTGGTGACGATATTCTGAGTGACTTGGCCCAACGCTTTTTAAACCGTCGGCCACTAAAGTCGGTCCTATATGATGCAACCACTGAACCGCTCTTACCAAAATTGCGGGATTTGATTTCAACCGCCGGCTTTAATGACCATTACTATACGGCTACAAATTCCAGCTATAAATTGCCGTACGACACTTATAACCCGCGCGATTCCCAGCCCCAAAGTCAGATTGAGTTGATTCAACCTAATGGTGAACTGATTGAATTATCACAGGTCAGTACCCTCGTTGCTAGTATTGCTGGTAAGGAAGCGGGCGATGAACGCTTCTTCTTCCCGAAAGAAATGCTCGTCCAACATGACAATATTGAAATCTTCCAGCCGATCTACGATGAATTTCAACAGTACATTCAAAATAATCATATTGTTGCTCCCCAATAAATTAAAAATGGAACGTAGAAACAGTCCATCTGACTGCTCAATCACGTTCCATTTTTTATTTAAATTGATGATTTAGTTAACTTTCGTTGCTGAACCAGTATTAGAATTATATTCATAAATACCAATCATGCTTGCAACTGAGTTATCGGAATTATTTTGCCGAACTTCAAAGCGATATACGTTCCCTTGCTTGGAAACTGGAATAATTCCGTACCCCTTCTTATTGAAGCCCATCTTATTAGCAAAGTCCGTTACCACATCTTCTTTAGTGGCCCGCGCTGCATCCGCGTTTGCGACCCGTTGTGAACTAGACGTCGCTTGTGAACTGCTGCTTTGACTCGTTTGCTTGGTCGAGCTAGATTCAATCTCACCATTAATGGCTTTCGAAATCTTTACCCGTAATGCCTTGTAGGCCTTCTTCATTGGCTTACTGCTGGATTTCATACCTGGTAATTCGGCTTCAGCTTCTTGGTAGTCACCCTTGTTATAATCTTCACGGGCTTCAAGGTAACTATCCAAGTCTTCTTCAAGATATTCAACCTTTTTGTTTTCGTGTTCGACATCATCTAAGAGGTCATAGGCTTTTTGATATTGGCCCTTAGTAATTAAATCATTAGCTTTCTTATAAGCTTTGTCAGCGGCACTTTCTGTGACCTTCGCTGACTTCGTTGAGTTATTATCTGAACTGGCGCTATTCTTTTGTCCACATCCGGCTAACCCGAACACCAGGGCAACTCCCGCTGTGGAAAGTGCCAACTTAGACATTAAACTCTTTTTCATTTTCATTATTCCTCCTTAATCAGGGTTAGGAACATTATACCATTTTTACCGAATAACCAAAAATCGTTTACTAAGGTCAGCACTGATCTTAATAAACGATTTAAAATTATTCTTTATTAACTTTATCAAAGAGATTCTTGAACAGTGGACTAACTGGCCGGTTTTCATTAATCCGCTTAATTGCATCAGCAATTAATGGGGCCACGGAAACTTGCTTGATCTTCGCAATTTGCTTTTCCTTTGGTAATTGAATTGAGTCAGTAACCACCACTTCTTTAATTGGTGAATCTTCTAGTCGTTCAATTGCTGGACCAGATAATACCGCATGGGTACAAGAAGCATAGACTTCGGTTGCCCCGGCATCCATTAATGCCTTTGATCCCAAGGTGATCGTCCCGGCAGTATCAATCATATCATCAATCATGATACACTTTTTACCTTGTACATTCCCAATAATATGCATGATTTTAGCAACATTCGCCTTAGGCCGCCGCTTATCAATAATGGCAATTGGCGCCTTTAAAAATTCAGCTAAGGCGCGGGCCCGAACAACCCCACCATGGTCTGGTGAAATTACGACTGCATCCTTAGCCACACCCTGTTTGATGAAGTAATCAGCCAGTAATGGTGCACCCATCAAGTGGTCAACTGGAATATCGAAGAACCCTTGAATTTGTGCTGCGTGCAAGTCTAAGGCGATCACCCGATCAACACCAGAATTCTGCAGCATATTAGCAACTAATTTGGCCGTAATTGGTTCCCGTGAACGGGCCTTCCGATCTTGACGGGCGTAACCATAGTATGGCATGACCACATTGATGGTCTTAGCACTCGCCCGCCGTAAAGCATCAATCATAATCAACAATTCCATTAAGTTGTCATTTACGGGTGCTGACGTGGATTGAATAATATATACATTATCGCCCCGGATACTTTCTTCAATATTGATTTGAATTTCACCGTCACTAAACCGGTCAACGGATAATTTACCAAGTTCGACACCGACTTCATCGGCAATTTTTTCAGCCAATGGACGGTTTGAACTTAAAGAAAAAATCTTCAGATTCGGGTCAAAATATTTCTGTTTCATGAGGTCCTCCAAATTAAAATCCCTTTACCACTCTTATCTTATTAATTGGGGTGCGAAAAAGCAACTACCACGGGAGTTTTTTTGCGTAATTCGCCTTATTAGTTTGCCGTTGACGGGCAATTGCCATGTCAAATTGTTTAGTATCGTCCGTAATGGTTGAACCGGCTGCCACAAATGAATCAGCCGCGATGTTAACTGGTGCTACTAAATTACTGTTGCTACCGATAAATGCGTGGTCGCCAACATTGGTATGGTGCTTCTTTGCACCGTCATAGTTAACAAAGACCACTCCACACCCAACGTTAATGTTCTTACCAAGGGTGGCATCACCAACGTAGGTTAAATGACCAACCTTGGTTCCTTCACCAATGTAGGCTTTCTTAACCTCACAGAAATTACCGATGTGGACATGTTTGCCAATTTCCGCTTGGGGCCGTAAGTGGCTATTCGGACCAATATCAGAGCCATCATGCATTTCCGCTTGTTCCAGAGTGGATGAAATAATTTGGACGCCATCGTGAATCCGTGAATCCGTGATTCGGGAGCCAGCACCAATCAAGCAGTCACTACCGATGACAGTATTGCCCTTAATTACAACGTTGCCTTCCACAACTGTATCGCGGCCAATCTTAACACCAGCATCAATATAGGTTGTTTCTGGATCAACCATCGTGACCCCATTCATCATTAGTTCATCATTGATCCGCTTCCGCATGATCTTATTAGCTTGGGCCAGTGCCACCCGGTTGTTGACTCCCATCGATTCATCGAAGTCAGCCATTTTGTATGCCGTAACCACTTCACCTTGTTGCTTCAAAATAGCAATCACATCAGTCAAGTAGTATTCACCCTGTGCATTATCATTATTAATCTTCTTCAGGGCTGCAAAAAGCTTCTTATTATCGAAACAGTAGACCCCTGTGTTGATTTCATGAATTTCCCGTTCTTTTTGACTAGCGTCCTTTTGTTCCACGATCCGTTCCACAATGCCAACATCATTCCGGACAATCCGGCCGTAACCGGTTGGATCAGGAGCAACGGAAGTTAAGATAGTTACTGCCGCTTTCCGTTGCTTATGGTATTCGAACAACTTGTTAAAGGTATCAGCAGTAAATAATGGTGTGTCACCGCTGACTACCAGTGTTTCACCATCAATGTCGCCTAGTAGGTCTTCAGTCTGCATTACGGCATGACCAGTCCCCAATTGTTGTTTTTGGAGGGCAAACTTAGAACGAGGACCAATGGTGTTTTCCACACTTTCCGCCCCATAGCCAACCACGGTCACAATATTATCAATCTTAGCCGCTTCAAGTTGACTCAGCACGTGTTCCACCATGCTCTTACCACAAACTTCGTGCAAAACTTTGTATAATTTAGACTTCATTCGGGTACCCTTGCCGGCTGCCAGAATAATTGCGTTTTTCTGTTGCATGACTCTCATTGCTCCTTATTTCTTAAAAACTTTTTCCAAATAGTTACCTGGTTGGGCACTTAAATGCCGGTTAACCCCATCTTGGGCATCCACTTTAATTAATGAAGTGCAATCTTCAACTAGTCGTTCACCGTCAAACTGACCTTCTGCAAACGCGGTCATCCCCACTAGGTGGGCGCCAAATTCTTGGATAAGGGACTTCATTCCGTTCATCGTCCCACCACCCTTGAGAAAGTCGTCAACTACAACCACGTTAGCGCCTTCCTTCATCGTTCGGAGGGACAGTTCCATCTTTTTGATCCGTTGGGATGAACCTGATACGTAGTTAACACTGACGGTCGAACCTTCCGTAATATGGGAAGAATTACGAACAATTACAAACGGTCGATTGAGATACATCGCAACACTCTGGGCAATTGGAATCCCCTTGGTTTCTACGGTCATGATCACATCAACATCTTGATCAACGTACTGGGTGGCAATCAAGCGACCCACTTCACGTAAAATGTCCGGACGCCCCAGCAAATCGGATAAATAAACATAACCACCTGGTAACAGTCGACTATCATCATTCACTGCTTGGACCAGTTCATCAATTACTGTTGCCGCGTTTTTCTCAGAATATAGTGGCGTCAAACGTGCACCACCACTAGCTCCGGGAAGAGTTTCCAGGCGACCGACACCCCATCGTTCAACTGTATTCCGAATAATACTTAAATCTTCACTAATTGATGACTTAGCTGAGTCATAACGATGGCCAAAAAACTTTAGGGAAACCAGTTCTCGTGGGTGATCCAGTAAATAGCGAGTCATGTCCACTAGCCGGTTGCTTCGTCTAACTTTCATTATGTAGCTCCTTTAATTCATTATGCTGTTAATACAAACGTTTTGTGTACCTTCAAATCATAACATAATTGTTCGTCTTTTAACTGATTTTTCCATAATTTCACTAAAAAAAGCGGACCTCATTCGGCTCGCTTGGTAAATACCAATTATTTTCATTTTAATCGTTAGCTCGCTGCCGATATAACAGGGCAGATAAGTAGATCAGTACTTCAATTGTCGAAGTGAAAAAGCTGACTGGCCAGTTTGTAATGTAGGCTAAGTATAATCCCAGCCAAATTCCCAATAGCGCGAATAAAATTGCTAATCCAATCATCTTGGTCGTGTAGTATTTTGCACTGGCCGCAGGCAGTGTCAATAGGACAAAAATCAATAGCGTCCCCACAATTTGGACTGCCACACTAACGCTCATTGCCAAGAGCAAAAGGAAGATGACGGAAATCACCGTTTCGTTTAACCCGTTCGCTGCTGCACCCTCAGGATCAAATGAGGAAAATTTCAATTTACGGTAAATAAGGAAAACAATCACGAGAACAACCGCAGAGAGGCATACCAGCTGCACAACCTCATGGCGGCTAATGCCGACAACGCTCCCAAACAAGATACTTGTGGCTGAACTGGCAGTTTTACTGGAAAGATACAAAAAGAGAATTCCTAACCCGATGAATAGCGCTGACACTGCCGAAATAACTGACTCTCGGCGAGATTCATCAATACTCAATTGACCAACCATCACTGAACTAAGAATGGTAAATAAAAGCATCCCATTTAAAGCTGGCCAGCCCATAAAAAGAGCAAACGATGCACCAGCAAAACCAATCTCTGAAAGGGTGTGGGTCATAAATGGCATATTCCGCGCCACCACAAAAACCCCAATTACTCCACTAACAATTGCAATAAATGTACCGGCCACAAACGCATAACGCATAAAGCTGAGACTAAACATTGCGCACCTCCTCATCACTTGGTAATTCATTAATGGGGCCGCTTTGGTAAGAGCCATCTGGTAATAACTGCAAGTAGCGTGTTCCATAGCGCTTTGCTAAACCCCAATCGTGAGTGATAAAGAGCACACTCAAGCCATTTTGTTGAAACTTAGCTACAAAATCTAATAAATCGTACTTCATTTCATTGTCTAAACTGGCCGTCGATTCATCCAAAATTAATAGTTGCGGATCATCAACGAGTGCTTGGGCCAAATAGGCCCGCTGCTTTTCACCACCGGATGCTAACCCCAGTGGTCGGTCTTCAATCGTGGTTAAATTAGTTTCCCGAATAATCCGATCTAAACGATGCTGCTCAGTCTTTTTTAACCAAGGCCAGCGTGATTGAGTGAGGTTGAGCGCCACAAAATCCCGGACCGCTAATGGATAGTTAGCCGGTAAGTTGCGAAACTGCGGGACATAACCAATCTTTAAGTGATTGGCCCGACTAATTTCACCGCGGCGGGGCTTCAACTCCCCTAATAAGGCGCGAACCACCGTCGTCTTTCCGGCACCATTTTCACCAATCATCACTAAAAAGTCGCCTGAATTGACCTGAAAACTTAAATTTTCAATGACGGTATGGTCACCATACGCTAAGCTGAGGTCATCAACTGAAATCAATGCCATCTTATTCACCCTGTTCTTGAATCTTAATTAGTTGCTGATACTGTGATTGCATCCACTCGGTATAGGTTTGGTTTCCGTCACGTTGAGGACCGGAACATCGTATTGCCGAGCAAGTTTCAACATATTTTTAATTGTGGAGTTACTTTCCTGCTTATTATTAACGAAGAACGCTACCCGATGTTGACGAATTGCTGATTGCATCGCCGCAATTTCCTTTGGTGAGGGATCATTATCATCCTCAACCGCCTTTGCAAATCGCTGGTTCGCGATTCGGTACCCCAAATTATCTAAAGCATAGTCAAAAACTGGCTCACTCACCAATACAACATTCCGTTGGGGGTCCACGCCGCGTTTGGCTTGCGCAATCGTTTTGTTAAGCGGAGCCAATTGCTTTTGATAACGCCGGGCGCGGGCGTAGTAGTACGCGCGGTGTTTTGGATCCAATTTAGCATACTTTTGGGCTAGTTGGGTGGCCAAATTACTCATTGTGGATGGCTGATACCAAACATGTTCGTTGTTTCCTGCTTTTTTATGGGCCACGTCTCGGCCAACATTAATCACGGTTTGCTCATGATCCGTGGACTTGGTCATTTTTTGCAACCAGGTATCATACCCTAAGCCATTTTCGATCACGACATTAGCTTCGGCTAACTGCTGCGCCTGCTTGGTCGATGGTTGAAAATCGTGTGTATCAACGGCTGCACTATTGATAAAAGACGTCACATCTCCATATTTACCAGCAACACTCTGGGCAACTTCACCATAAAAGTTCAAACTGGTGACCACCCGAATCGGTCGTTGCTGGCGATGTAAATGTGGTTGCCAACCAGTGATCATTAGAATTAAGACACCAACCAAACTAGTAATTAAACCAATTAAACCCCACCGCTTTTTCTTCATCGCACTACTCCCTTATCGTTAATCGTAATTATTACTATTAATCTATAAAAAATATCTTACTGAACTTTTCAAAAATAATCAACAAAAAAACTGGGATCACTCCCAGTCATCTTGGATATCAATATTTTTACAACAACATCACTAAATATACTTCACCACAAAAGCCACGCATACTGTTATAAATTCGCTTAGCCCGTGACTCGCTGTGACAGAGGCCAAAAACGGTCGGACCAGTCCCACTCATGTGCGCCATATCAGCGCCTAATTTGAGCATTCCGTCCTTAAGCTTTTTAATCTTAGGATATTCCTTCATTGTTACTGGTTCTAAAACGTTCCCCATTTTGGCAAAGGCATGTTGCCAATGTTCCTGCTCAATGGCCTCGAGTAACCCTTCGTTGTCCAAATGCACAATTTTTTCATAATTAATTTGACGCAGAATCGTCGGCGTTGAAACACTGACGCTTGGTTTGGCAATGACCGCCCAGTAATGAGGGCACTGCGGTAACAAACGGATTTGTTCTCCATGTCCCGTCACGTGGGCAGTGTGACTATAAATACAATACGGAACATCTGAATCAATCGTCAATGATAATTCAGCCAGCTCATTCAAGGATAAGCCCAAATTCCAGCCACGATTGAGGCCACGTAACACTGCAGCAGCATCTGACGACCCACCGCCCAAGCCAGCCGCCACCGGGATATTTTTCTTAATGCGCACCGTGACTCCTTCTGGACGGTGAAACCTGGTCTTTAAGATATGTGCAGCTTGATAGGCTAGATTACGTTGGTCATTCGGTAAAAAGCCGCTATCAGTGTATATCTTAATCGTTTGTGGTCGGGTATGAATATCGATGGTTAAATAGTCTGCTAAATCAATCGAGTTCATCACCATGTTCCATTGCGGCGAACCATCTAGGTAGCGCATTGGTGTATCCAATGACAAATTGATTTTCGCAGGTGCCTTCTCCGTGACAATCATTGCCTCACCCCTCCCTCAGTTGTCTATTTTCTTTTTATAGTAACTTGCTTCATCATTTAAGGCAAGAACAATTCAGGAGGAGCTGTGGATAAAAGCGTCACGAATAAACAAATAAGCTCCAGCACTGATCAAAACCAGCTCTGGAGCTTACTCTATGTTCTTTTTCGTAATCTAAATTATTTGTTTTTCATGCAGTCCATTTGCTAACTGAATAAATTGCAAAAGCGAGAGGGTTTCTGGCCGATTGGTGCTGGCAATCTGAAGATGATCTAAAACGTCTTTGACCGCTTGCTGTTTTGTTTTGTCTTTCCCCATTAATGGTTTCAGATTGTTCCACAAGTTTTTTCGCCGGTGGGCAAAACAGGTCTTAATCAAACTAAATAGCTTGGCTTGATCGAAAGGCTGCTCCGTAAGCGCTGTGGTGCGTGGTGTTAATACCACGATGGCAGAATCAACATTGGGCGCTGGAACAAACGAATGCCGAGATACGCCAAACGCAAGCTGTGCGGTCATCGAGTATTCAATGGCTAAAGTTAAAGCTCCATACTGCTTAGTCCCAACTTTAGCCGTTAGCCGCTCTGCAACTTCCTTTTGCATCATGACACAAATGGCTGCCCATTGCACAGAGCTATTAAGCAGGTTCATCAAAATGGGACTAGTAATGTAGTAGGGTAAATTAGCGACCACTTTAACCGGTCGACTTGGATCAGTAAACTCTTCTTGAATCAACTTCGGTAGGTTTGCCTTCAAAACATCTTGATTAATCACCTTGACATTCTTATACGGTGACAGAACATCCGCCAAAAGTGGCAATAAATCAGTGTCAATCTCCAAGGCTACGACTTCACCAGCTGATTTAGCCAATTGTTCGGTCAAGGCCCCCAAACCGGGCCCAATTTCAATGACATTATCTTGTTTCGTAATCTGGGCAGCATCGACAATCCCCGTCAGCACGTTCAAATCAGTTAAAAAGTTTTGTCCAAACCCCTTTTTGGCATGAATCCCGTACTTTTTAATGATTTCGCGAGTCCGTTGACTACTCCCAATTTCACTTTTGGCCATCTTCATCCTCCTGATTGACTTGTACCATTGCCTTTTGAAATTGTGTTCGAGAGACCCGAAAAACGTTCAGCCGTTTTAGCATTTGCTTTCCGTTACCGTAACCAATTCCCAAAATTTGTCCTAATCGTTCACGACGGTACCGAGCAGTCGCACCACCAACCAAATTGGCCTTTACCATATCAGTTCGGGTAAATTCGGGCTGATCAACCTCTTCTTCAGTATACAAATTACTAAGAGCTTTGCGAATCACCAGCTGCGAGGCATGTTCCACCCCCAAACTGCCGTGCGCTTCTGTCGGTACACCTTGCCGCCGTTGAATAAAGGCGTGCTTCACTCCCGGAATCGCTTGACTGATCATTTTGCGCAGCCGTTCCCCGTTGAAATCCGGGTCGGTAAAAACGATCAAGCCACGCTGCGCCTGGAGCTTCTTTAGTTGCTCAACATCAGCTAACGATAAAGCAGACCCGTTTGTTTCAAACGTGTCTGCATCTACCGCCCGCTGAACTTGTTTCGTATCATCTTTGCCTTCGACAACAATGACTTCTTTAATCTTTTTCATGTGGGACTCTTTCTTTAAATAACCGATCAGCATTTTGATAACTTACCTGGGCAATCGTCTGTGGTGACTCGTCTAATAACTCACTTAATGCCAACACCGTATAATACGTAAAACCAGGTTCATTCTGCTTGCCCCGGTAAGGCATGGGCGTCAGATATGGTGCATCCGTTTCTACCATCATCCGATCTAATGGCGTTACCTTTGCCGCCTCATGCACCGCGGTTGCCCGATGGAAACTCACCACGCCACTGTATGAGAGATGCATCCCCAACGCTAGAAATTTACGAGCCCATTCGGCATCACCAGCAAAACTATGCATAACCCCACCAAAGTCGCCAACATGATTAGCTTTAAGAATTTGGTAGGTATCCGCTAGTGCTTCTCGACAATGAATGGAAACCGGTAAATGAAACTCACGAGCTAACGTTAGTTGTTCTTCAAAAACCCGCTGTTGGACTGCGCGCGGACTAGTATCCCAGTGATAATCTAAGCCAATCTCACCAATACCAACTACACGGGAATCCGCTAACTGAGCTCGAAGTGTAGTTTGGGCTTTTTGATCATAATCCTTAGCATCTTCCGGATGCCAGCCAACGATGGCGCGCAGTTCAGAATACTGATGCGCTAATTGAAGCGCGCGTTCATTCAGGACCTGATTTGAACCTACCATATTCATCGTTACTACGCCATAATGACGCGCCCGAGCCAGGTAAGCCGGCACGTCATCATAAAAACAATCATCATTCAAATGAGTATGGGAATCATAAATTTTTAATGGAATGACTGGACTAACCATTCTGGACTCCTTCACAACCGCTTAATTAGCCAATTTCTGAACCAGGAACCAGACTATCTGGCAGAATCAGCAATTGAACCTCACCATCATGTTCAGCAGATAGTAACATTCCTTGGCTTAATTCACCACGCATCTTTCGTGGCTTCAAGTTGGCAACAAATGCTACC
This sequence comes from uncultured Lactobacillus sp., assembly GCA_947252915.1. Taxonomy (GTDB): domain Bacteria; phylum Bacillota; class Bacilli; order Lactobacillales; family Lactobacillaceae; genus Limosilactobacillus. Next base: position 2,726 of record CAMXWI010000003.1, on the reverse strand, counting down.
TTCTTCCCAACCAGCTTTTCATGTTCTGGATACCATTGTGCAATTCCAGACAGAATTTGCCGACCTTCTGGTGTGCCATCGTCAATTTGGAATTTTAGTAATTTATCCGCTCCTTGAACGTGACCAGCGGCTTTAATTTCACCAACTTGTAAGGCTACTTTATCAAAGGCTTCAATCCGAATTGCTTTCTTTCCGGTCGTCTGCTCTTGTTCCTTCTGTTGAGCTGCTTTCTTGGCTTGTTCCATTACCTTACGCCCCTTTTGCTTGGTATTAGCCGTCATTTGGGACTTCAAGAAAGCAACTTCTTCCTTTACATCACGCCGCGGGAAGATGGGTTTCCCCTTCTTAACCACAATGATCGTTGCCGGAAAATCATTAAATGATAAGTCATTCAGGGTTATTTCAGTATCTGCTAACCCTAATTGTTGCAAAATTTCCTTTGGTGCATTGGTCATTGTTGGTTGCAAGAGTGCTGCAATAAACCGCAATGCTTTTGCCAAATGAGTCATAACATCAGATAATTCAGCTTTTTTATCCTCATCCTTAGCTAATACCCAAGGTTCGGTTTCATCAATGTACTTGTTGGCCCGGGAAATCAATTTCCAAACATTAGCTAAGGCTTCTGCAAAGTGACATTGATCCATCAAATCACTGTATTCGGCAAGTACATCTACGGCGGTTTGTTCAAGATCTTGGTCATATGGCGTCGTTGCCGTGTTGGTCCCCTGAACTTGACCACCCTGGTACTTATTAATCATCGCTACCGTCCGGTTAAGCAGGTTTCCGAGGTCATTAGCCAGGTCAAAGTTTACTTTATCAACAAAGTCTTCCGGACTGAAAATTCCATCATTACCAAATGGCATTGCTCTCAACAGGTAATAACGTGTGGCATCTAAACCGTAACGTTCCACTAAGGTTTGTGGGTAAATGACGTTTCCCTTTGACTTGGACATCTTGCCGTCCTTCATCGTTAACCAACCGTGACCAATGACATGCTTTGGTAATGGCAGTCCAAGGGCATGCAGCATGATTGGCCAATAAATCGTGTGGAAACGGACAATTTCTTTACCGACCATGTGCACATCTGCCGGCCAGTACTTCTTAAATAAGCTGTCGTCATCTGAACCGTAGCCAAGCGCCGTAATGTAGTTTGACAGCGCATCAATCCACACGTAAACCACGTGTTTAGGATCATTTGGCACCTTAACCCCCCAATTGAAGGAAGTTCGCGTCACCGCTAGATCTTCAAGCCCTGGTTTCAGGAAGTTATTGACCATTTCGTTCATCCGCGTGTGTGGTTCAATGAAATCCGGATGTTCCTTGTAATAGTCCATTAACCAATCGGCATACTTGCTCATCTTGAAGAAATATGATTCTTCTTCGACCAATTGAACTTCATGACCCGATGGTGCTTTCCCGCCGATAACCTTACCATTATCATCACGGTACACTTCCGCAAGCTGACTTTCCGTGAAGTATTCTTCATCATCCACTGAATACCAGCCGGTATACTTGCCCTTGTAAATATCACCTTGATCCAGTAGCTTTTGGAAAATCTTTTGAACTGCCCGTTCATGATAGTCATCTGTAGTCCGAATGAACTTATCGTTGGTAATATCTAAAGTCTTCCATAACTTTTTAATGCCCGCAGCCATTTGGTCAACGTACTCTTGGGGCTTCATTCCTAACTGTTCAGCCTTTTGTTCAATCTTCAAGCCGTGTTCGTCCGTCCCGGTCAAATAAAAGACATCATAACCAGTGAGTCGCTTAAAACGAGCTTCTGCGTCGCAGGCAATTGTAGTGTATGAATTTCCAATATGCAGTTTGCCAGATGGATAATAAATCGGTGTTGTAATGTAGTATGTTGGTTTGGTGTCAGCCATTCCGCATTCCCTCTTTCTCATGTGGTAATTAAAAATAGTATAGCAAAGAACGCCCAAAAATTCGATTATTACCGCCCATTTATTGGGTACGGCTTAAAAAAGGTCGAGCTGTTTGGGATCTCGGGGAACTAGTCCACAAAAATGCAATCCCATAATTTTCTGTAAGGTTTGCGCATTTGGTGCAGCATCCCGTCCAGAGTTATTGTTAAAGATTACGCAAACCTCTCTTGGTGCTGGCTGTAATGCTAAAATACGTTGACTCAGGTTTCGCAACTGTTCATCAGAATACCGGTATAAAGTCCGCTTCTTTCGCCATTCCTGTCCTGGGTGATTCCATCCCTGCGTATTCCGTCCATGAAGACGAATCAGTACCAAATTCGGATTAGTAGTGGCCAGATAAAAGGGCACCGAGGCTTCAATCTGGTTAGGTTCATCCGCAGCCACCAACGTCAGTTTTAAGTCCTGACAATAGCCAACTAATGATTTGACCACTGCCGAGCGATACCAACTCCGATTTCGCAATTCAATGGCAATCGGTAACGATCCCATCCACTGACGGACCTTCATCAAGTACTCAATATTTTTTACTGTGGCATCAAATTGTGGTGGAAATTGGAAGAGGACTGTTTTGAGTTGATTAGTTGCCAATAATGGACGAAGGACCTGCTTAAAACGCGCAAACATTTCCGGTAATGAAATTCCATCTGGCGTTACCGCTCGTGGATGCTTCGTCATGGATTGGTGGGCTTTGACAATGAACTGAAAATCAGGACTCACATCATTAATCCATTGCTGCACCGTTTTTAATTGGGGCAGCGCGTAGAAAAAGGTGTCCACTTCGAC
>CAMXWI010000002.1 GCA_947252915.1 uncultured Lactobacillus sp. | reverse complement strand
ATAATTTAACAATTAACTATATTGTTCTTGTTTTATTTCGATAAGTTTGGTACCCTAAAGGAAATCTAAGGAGGGAATAACTAATGAGTAAAGTTAGTGTTGTGATGGGCAGTAAATCTGACTGGCCAACGGTTAAGAAAGCCTGCTTGATTTTAGATCAATTTGGGGTTGACTATGACAAACAAGTGATTTCTGCACACCGGATGCCAAATGAAATGTTCGCTTTTGCGCAAAACGCAGTAAAAAATGACACCGCGGTTATTATTGCTTGTGCAGGAGGGGCCGCTCACCTTCCGGGGATGATTGCGGCTAATACACCATTGCCCGTGATTGGCATTCCTGGCCAAACAAAGGCTTTGGGCGGGGTGGACTCACTACTTTCGATTGTCCAGATGCCGGCAGGAATTCCGGTGGCGACCACGGCAATTGGAGATGCGGGAGCCAAGAACGCAGCTTTATTAGCGCTCCAAATTTTAGGAATTACTAATTCAAAGATTCAACAACAGATCGTTCAGTATGGGCAACGGATGCATGATGAAGCAAAAGAAAGCGGGAATTATCTTGACTAACTTTATTCAACCGGGATCAACCACTGGGGTTATTGGCGGTGGTCAATTGGGCCAAATGCTGGCTTTAGATGCAAAACAAACAGGAATGAAAGTCATTATTTTGGACCCAACGCCACACTGTCCAGCTGGCCAAGTCGCTGATGAACAAATTATTGCCCCTTATGAAGACGTCGCAGCAATTCAAGAACTTGCCCAACGGGCGGATGTTTTAACCTATGAATTTGAAAACGTTGATTTAAAGGCCTTAGAAGATGTGGCAAATCATTCGTATGTTCCACAGGGAACAAATTTGCTATCCATTACTAAGGATCGTATTCGGGAAAAGACCTTTTTGCATCAAGCAGGGTTGAAAACGGCGCCTTTTCAGTCTGTTCATAATTCTCAAGAACTGGAAAATGCAGTGGCAAACATTGGTTACCCAAGTGTCTTGAAAACGTGTGAAGGCGGTTATGATGGTCATGGACAAGTAGTTTTGCATCAAGCAGCCGACATAACAAAATGTGCGGATATCTTAAAGACCCAAAATTGTATTTTAGAAGGCTGGGTTCCTTTTAGAATGGAATGTTCTGTAATGGTGGCTCGTAATGAATTGGGAGAGATCACCACGTTTCCGGTAGCCGAAAACATTCATCATAATGAAATTCTGCACATCAGTATCGTTCCGGCTCGGATTTCACCAGCATTGCAAAGACAAGCGCAACAGATGTCAGAACAAATTGCGAAGGCAATTAATTTACGGGGAATTTTAGGAGTGGAGATGTTTGTTGGGCAGGACGACCAGATTTACATCAATGAATTAGCACCACGCCCGCATAATTCTGGTCACTATTCGATCGAGGCATGTAACTTCTCCCAGTTTGCCATTCATAATCGAGCGATTTGCAATTGGCCGCTACCACAAATTAGACTTTTGCAGCCTGTAGTAATGGTGAATGTACTGGGACAACACGTTGCAAAAGTCCGTCAGCAAATCACTCAACACCCTACTTGGCATTTTCATGATTATGGAAAAGCAGAAATTCGTCATAACCGAAAAATGGGTCACGTAACGATTTTGACAGATGACGTTGAACAAACCCTCCATGAAGTGGATGCCAGTGAAATTTGGCAGAAATAGTTTTCCAAATTAATTCAAATCATTATAGAATAGAACTATTGAGAAAAAGAAAGGATTTTAAACCCATGATTGATCGTTATACTAGTCCAGAAATGAAGCATATTTGGAGTGACCAGACTAAATACCAATGCTGGTTGGAAGTTGAAATTGCTGCAGATGAAGCCTGGAGTAAACTGGGCCACATTCCAGCTGAAGATGTAGAAAAAATTAAGCAAAATGCGAAGTTTACGGTTGAGGGGATTAACGAGATTGAAGCAGTAACTCACCACGACGTGATTGCCTTTACGCGGGATGTTTCTAAGTCGTTGGGACCTGAACGGAAATGGGTTCATTATGGAATGACGAGTACCGACGTTGTTGATACTGCGCAGGGTTACCGTTTAAAAAAGGCGAATGATTTATTACGCCAAGATATTGAAGACTTTATGCAAGTCTTAAAAGAGATGACGAAAAAATATAAGTACACGGTCTGCATGGGTCGAACTCACGGGGTCCATGCTGAACCAACCACGTTCGGTTTGAAAGCTGCCCGTTGGTATTCAGAAATGAAGCGTAATCGACAGCGGTTTGATGAAGCTGCTAAAGGGGTGGAAGCTGGTAAAATTTCTGGAGCAGTCGGCACTTTTGCGGAAATTGATCCATTTGTGGAAGAATACGTTTGCAAAAAACTAGGTATTCGTCCGCAGGAAATTTCAACCCAAGTCTTACCACGGGATTTACATGCTGCTTATGTTGCCGCGATTGCGCTCGTTGGGACCAGTCTGGAAGAGATGGCTACCGAAATTCGTTCTTTGCAACGGACGGAAATCCATGAAGTTGAAGAACACTTTGCCAAGGGGCAAAAGGGTTCTTCTGCAATGCCGCATAAGCGGAACCCGATTGGCTCAGAAAATATTTGCGGTTGTGCACGGATGCTGCGGGGATACATGGTGCCAGCCTATGAAGACGTTTCATTATGGCACGAACGAGATATTTCACACTCAAGTGCTGAACGAATGATTTTGCCCGATGCGACCTCGTTATTGGATTATATGCTGAAGCGCTTTGGTCGGATTTTAAAGAATTTAGATGTCTTTCCAGAAACAATGAAGAAGAATATGGATAAGACGCTCGGCTTGATTTATTCTGGACGGGTTTTGTTAAAGTTAGTTAATTCAGGAATGACCCGGGAAGCGGCATATGATTTGATTCAACCATACACCGCTAAGTGCTGGGCTGAACAAATTCCGTTCCGGCCATTGCTAGAAGCTGATCCAACAATCCAAAAGCAATTAACCAAGGAAGACTTGGATGATGCATTTGACTATCATTGGCACCTACGCCATGTTGATGATATCTACAAACGGGTTGGGTTAGATTAAAAAACGTAGTGTTTTGTAATACCTCTTCGAAACTGTTAGGAGTAACCTAGCAACTTCGAGGGTTTTTTTGTGATGAAAATTTGCAGCTTCTCATAATCTGTTTAATAATTTAATTATTAAAAGGACAGGTGAGCAGGTTCCGGTTGACGGGGTCGTAGTGGAAGGAATTAGCTCAGTTGATGAGTCTACGCTCACTGGAGAATCCCTACCGGTTAATAAACGTTGTGGCGAAGAATTGCTGTCTGGTTCATTGAATGGTGATGGTCGGTTAGTGATGAAGGTTCAGCGTCGCGCGGCCGATAGTCAGTATCAACAATTAGTTGCATTGATTGAACAATCCGATCAACAACCGGCCCATTTTGTGCGTTTAGCTGATCGTTATGCGCTCCCCTTTACGCTTATTTCGTATCTTATTGCGGGCATCGCATGGTGGGTGGCAAAAGATCCAATTCGATTTGCTCAAGTTTTAGTTGTGGCATCACCGTGCCCGTTAATTTTAGCGGCACCGGTGGCTTTTGTTTCCGGAATGAGTCGGAGTTCCACGAATGGGATTGTAGTGAAGACAGGGGACGTGATCGAAAAATTGGCAACGATTCGTTCGGCTGCCTTTGATAAGACCGGTACATTAACGCACGGGAACTTAATGGTCAGTGCAGTGGTCCCGCATGGCGAAACTTCTGCCCAGCAGTTGCTCCAGATTACCGCAAGTGCGGAACAAGATTCTAACCACGTATTAGCGCAATCCGTAGTGCAAGCCGCTCGTCAGCAATCAATTTCTTTATTACAACCAACTATAATGCACGAAACTACGGCTCAGGGAATTGAAGCAACGATTAATCAGCAGAAAGTCAAGGTCGGACGCAGGACCTTTGTCGATCCTGGTAATCAAATTACAGCCGCTGAAGTAACTGCTATTTACGTGATGGTGGATGGCCACTATTGGGGTCATATTGAATTTCAAGACCAGCTTCGCAATGAAACACCGCAGGTAATTAGCAAACTACGGGACTGTGGTGTTCAAACGATTATGATGTTGACTGGCGATCAAGAGCGAATCGCCCAACGTATTGCAAGCAAAATTGGTATTACGCAAGTCTTTGCGGGATTATTGCCAGAACAAAAGGTCATGCATCTGCAACAGCTTCCTGATCAGAAACGGCCAAGCATGATGGTTGGTGATGGTGTGAATGATGCGCCAGTATTGAAAGTGGCTGATGTTGGGGTTGCCATGGGTGCACGTGGTTCGACCGCTGCTAGTGAATCAGCCGACGTGGTGATTCTAGCGGATGATTTACGCAAAGTGGCGAATGCCGTTGTGATTGCTCAAGACACATTACGGATTGCTAAACATGCCGTTTGGATTGGAATTGCGGTGTGTGTGATTCTGATGCTAATTTGTAGCACTGGGGTGGTACCAACGATTATTGGGGCCTTTTTGCAAGAAGTTGTTGATACAGTTTGCATCTTATGGGGTCTTCGGGCACGTCATGATTTTAAAAATCTAATGTAAATAAAATAACCAACTAGCTGAACAATGATTGGCTAGTTGGTTTTTAATTTTGGCATTTTGGTAAATAACGAACAATAACAAACAAATAAAATTAAAAGTTTGGATATTTGTTGACAGATTTACAATCAATTGATATGCTCATGATGTTTAATAACGAACTTAGATAGTTATTAGTTTTATAAAGTTCGTGTTTTATTCAAAAAGGAGCGATTTTATCCATGGGTGAACTGTTATATTCTGGAAAAGCAAAACAAATGTGGACGACGGAGGATCCGAATTTATTACGCGTTGTCTACCTTGACCAAGCAACTATGTTGAATGGCAAACGAAAAGACCATTTTGTTGGTAAAGGTACAGCTGCCAATGATATTTCAACGCTAGTTTTTGAATATCTGATCCGCAAAGGAATTCCAACGCACTTTGTAAAACGGCTTTCGCCAACGGAAGAATTAGTAAAAAAGTGTGAAATGATTCGATTAGAATTTGTTACCAGAAATATTGTTGCAGGGCATTTTGCCTCACGTTTCGGGTTAAAAGAAGGAACGCCATTAGCCCAACCAGTTGAAGAAACATTTTATAAGAGTGATGAACTAGATGATCCCTTTGCTAACGAATCAGATGCGATTGCCATTCAAGTATGCACGGCGAAGGAATATCAACAATGTTGGGAGTTAGCGCGGCGGTGTAATGTGCTATTGACTGCGCTTTTTGCAAAGGCAGGGATGAAATTAGTTGATTTTAAGCTTGAGTTTGGCAAGTTGGCAGACGGCACTTTGGTTCTCGCAGATGAATTTTCACCAGATAATTGTCGACTGTGGGATCGTGAAACGAATGTCCACCTGGATAAGGATGTTTTCCGGAAGAATCTGGGAGATATTACGACAACTTATGATGAAGTATATGGACGTTTGCAAAAGGCAGTCATGGAGGAAAATGATGATTAAAGTTCGAGTTTTCGTCACCTATAAACAATCAGTTTTTGATCCCCAAGGGGATACGATTGCTAAGACCGTTCATGCCATTGGTCATTCTGAAGTTGAATATGTTCAGGTTGGTAAGTTTTTTGACTTGAGCTTAAAAACCACCCCAGACCAAGTGGCAACGGTCATTAAAGACATTGCGACGAACTTATTGGTGAATTTCAATATGGAAACTTACACTTACCAAGTGCTGGAGGGCTAGTTATGAAGATTGCGGTCATTGTCTTTCCTGGTTCTAACTGTGATGTTGATATTTATGAAGCGCTGGCGACCGTTTGCCACGCTGATGTCCAATACGTTTCCCATCGTGAAAAAAGTCTGGCCGGTTTTGATGCGGTGATGCTGCCAGGGGGCTTTTCATATGGTGACTACCTGCGGGCGGGAGCGCTAGCACGGTTTACAAACATTATGCCGGCAATTATTCAGATGGCCAACGAAGGGAAACCAGTCTTTGGGACTTGCAATGGATTTCAAATCTTAACTGAAGCTGGACTATTGCCAGGAGCTTTAAAACACAACAATAGTCAGCAATTTATTTGCAAAACGGTTCCGTTAGAGGTGGTAAATAATCAGACATTGTTTACCACTGAATATCAGGCGCATGAACGAATTGCGTTACCGATTGCCCATGCTGATGGATGTTATGTTGCCAGCAAGGATACACTCGACCAGTTAGAACAAAATCACCAAGTGGTCTTTCGGTACGCAGCTGAGAATCCGAACGGCTCTTTGAGAAATATTGCTGGGATTACAAATCAGCGAGGAAATGTCTTAGGGATGATGCCACATCCAGAACGGGCGGTGGAAGCCCTGCTAGGAAATACAGCTGGGCGGCGTCTCTTTGAATCACTGTTAACAAATGGCACCGTAAAAGCATAGTGAGGGAAAACGATGAAGCAAGCAATGACACCAGAAGAAATTAAAAAGCAAAAGCCTTACCTTGATTGGAGTTTGACGGAAAAGGAATATAACTATATTGCCGATCGACTATTAGGCCGTTTACCAAACTATACGGAAACTGGATTGTTTGCGGCGATGTGGAGTGAACATTGTTCTTATAAAAAATCAAAGCCGGTTTTACGACTTCTGCCGAATAAAAACGCACGGGTTTTGCAAGGCCCGGGTGAAGGTGCGGGAGTAGTCGATATTGATGATGGACAGGCAGTCGTTTTTAAGGCGGAAAGCCATAACCACCCGACGACTGTCGAACCTTATCAGGGTGCCGCAACCGGGGTGGGCGGAATTCTCCGGGATATTTTTAGCATGGGGGCTCGACCAATCGCGTCGCTGGATTCGCTACATTTTGGTGAATTAACAGATCCTCAAATGCGGATGAAAGTGGCACAGACAGTTAAAGGCATTGGTGACTATGGAAATTGTATGGGAATTCCCACAGTGGCCGGTGAAACAACGTTTGATCCATGCTATCAAGGTAATATTTTATGTAACGCTATGAGTGTTGGTTTGATGAATCAAAAAGATCTCCAGCAAGGGAAGGCCGCCGGAATTGGCAACGCGGTGATGTATGTTGGTGCCAAAACCGGACGTGATGGGATTCACGGAGCCACCTTTGCTTCTGCAGACTTTTCTGATGAGAACGCGACGCAACGTTCCGCCGTTCAAGTCGGTGATCCGTTTATGGAAAAACTGCTGATGGAGGCGTGTCTGGAATTAATTCAAAAGCATGCTGATTGGCTAGTTGGAATCCAAGATATGGGAGCTGCCGGAATTGTCTCCTCCAGTGCTGAAATGGCAAGTGAAGGTCAAAGTGGTATGAAATTGAATCTGGATTTAGTACCACAACGAGAAACGGGAATGTCCGCGTATGAAATTATGCTGAGCGAATCTCAAGAACGGATGCTGCTTTGTGTAGTGAAAGGCCATGAAAAAGATGTTCGAGAAATTTTTCACCGGTATGATCTGGATGCGGTCACGATTGGACGGATTATCGAAGGCCACGATTACATTCTCGAACATGACGGTGAAGAGGTTTGTCACATTCCGGTATCAACGTTAACGGATGATGTTTTAGAAGAACCAAGTACTGAACGGGAACCGCAACGTTTGCAAACAGCTCGAGAAGTACCAGCTTGGCAGCCAATTGTGAATGAACCGGGACGAGTGCTTCGCCAACTGCTGCAACAAGCAACGATTGCCAGTGATGAAGCTTTAACGCAACAGTATGATACTCAGGTTCGAACGTCAACAGTGGCTGGCCCGGGTAGTGATGCTGGTGTGATTCGGATTCGTGGCTACCATAAAGGTTTAGCAATGACGACTGATGGGAATGGCCGTTTTGTTTACTTGGACCCTGAAATCGGTGGACAAATGGCAGTTACTGAGGCATATCTCAATATTGTGGCGAGTGGTGCGGAACCATTGGCAATTACCGACTGCCTTAATTATGGTGACCCTAATGATCCGGAGATCTTCTGGGAATTGCATCATTCGATTGAAGGGATGGCGACTGCGTGCCGCATTTTTGATACTCCGGTCATTTCAGGAAATGTTTCTCTTTATAACGAGAACAATGGTCGAGCAATTTATCCAACCCCGATGGTGGGCATGGTGGGTTTAATTAAAAATCTTGATCACGTGATTTCGTCATTTGCTACCCATGCCGGAGATGATGTTTACCTCATTGGTCAAACTGGTAATGATTATGCTGGGTCAGAACTGCAAAAATTAATGACGGGGCAAATATCCGGCACACTATCAAAAGTCAACTTACAAAGAATCCAGGAATATTGTGGGCGCCTGCATTCTGAAATGGTGACCGGTCACGTAACTGCTGCACATGATGTTAGTGAAGGTGGTCTTGGCGTCGCATTTGCTGAAATGTTATTTGCTGATGAGACCGGAATGAATTTAGATTTACGTGATCTCACCGCTACGCAATTGTTCAGCGAAACCGCGGGACGAATGATAGTGACGGTACCATCAACTTTTAAAACGGAATTTGAAAACGCAATGGGGAATGATGCCCGTTGGGTTGGAACGGTTACTAACACCCATTGGTTAGAAGGACACCTGCAGGACGCGGATTTCAACGAAGACTTGGTGGAACTAAAGAGAGAATATAAGGAGGCGCTCCCGTGCCAGCTGAAGTTAAAGGATTAAATGAAGAGTGTGGTGTCTTTGGCGTTTTTGGCGCACCACATGCGAATCAACTAACCTACCTGGGTCTACATACTTTGCAGCATCGTGGACAGGAAGGTGCGGGCATTGTGACAACTGATCATGAGGAAATGTATCAGCATCGTGACCGCGGACTTTTGGCCCAGGTTTTTAAAAATCAAGCGGATCTGGAAGGATTGCTTGGCGATACTGCAATTGGTCATGTGCGTTACGGAACGGCCGGACGCGATGCCATCCAAAATGTTCAGCCATTTCTCTTTCGCTTTCATGATGGCGATGTGGCGCTAGCCCATAATGGTAACTTAACGAATGCAGTCACATTACGTCGCCAGCTCGAAGATGAAGGGGCTGTTTTTCAATCAGACTCGGATACGGAAATTCTCATTCACTTGGTGCGTAAGCACATTAAGGATGGTTTTATCCCGGCCCTGAAGCAAAGCTTGAACGAAGTCAAAGGTGGGTTTGCATTTTTGCTGTTACAAAAGGATCGCTTAATTGCTGCTTTAGATCCGAATGGGATTCGTCCATTATGCATTGGCCAGCTCGCGAACGGTGCTTACGTGGTGGCAAGTGAATCTTGTGCACTGGATATCGTAAACGCCCAATTTGTACGGGATGTTCAACCGGGTGAACTATTGATTATTGATCGTGATGGTTTACACGAAGACCGGTATACGGATAACACGCAATTAGCGATCTGTTCAATGGAATACATCTACTTTGCGCGTCCCGACTCAATTATTCATGGGGTGACGGTGCATAACGCTCGTAAACGAATGGGTAAGTTGTTGGCACGTGAACATCCTGTTAAAGCAGATATGGTAATTGGGGTGCCAAATTCATCCCTTTCTGCGGCGAGTGGCTATGCTGAAGAGATTGGCCTTCCATATGAAATGGGACTAATTAAAAGTCAGTATGTTGCGCGCACTTTTATCCAACCCACTCAGGCGTTGCGGGAACGCGGGGTCCATATGAAACTGTCGGCGGTACGGGGCGTGGTCCAAGGACGGCGCATTGCGGTTGTGGACGATTCCATCGTTCGTGGAACCACATCGCGACAAATTGTGCAGATGTTACGAGCCGCTGGTGCCAAGGAAGTTCATATGCTGATTGCTTCCCCACCATTTAAATTTCCGTGCTTTTACGGGATTGATGTCTCCACGCGGGCAGAATTAATCGCTGCCCACTTTAGTGTCGAAGAAATGCGTCGACAAATTGGTGCTGATTCACTGAGTTTCTTATCGGTGCCCAATTTAATTCAAGCAATCAATGTACCAGATGCAGGGACGGCACCTTATGGCGGACTGACCGTTGCCTATTTCAATGGTGACTATCCAACGCCACTTTACGATTATGAAGCTAAATACCTAGCTTCGTTGAATAAGCAGGAACGCCGTGAACGAAGGGAGAGAGAAGCGTGAGTCGTTACGAAGAAGCTGGTGTGAATATTGAAGCGGGTTACGAATTAGTGAACCGGATTAAAGAAACGGTTAATAGCACCCATCGCCAGGGAATGATGACTGGAATTGGAAGTTTTGGCGGAATGTTTGATTTAGGTGAACTAAAATTTCGCCACCCGATTTTGATTTCTGGCACCGACGGGGTCGGCACTAAGTTACTGATTGCCCAGCAAATGAATCGACATCATACGATTGGTATTGACGTAGTTGCCATGTGCGTAAATGATGTTTTGGCTCAGGGGGCTGAACCCTTGTACTTTTTGGATTACATTGCAACTGGCCATAATGATCCTGCTAAAATGGCGCAAATTGTTGAAGGAGTAGCGACCGGTTGTCAGCAAGCAAACGCAGCATTGGTTAGCGGGGAAACTGCAGAAATGCCGGATATGTATTCTGAAGATGAGTATGATTTAGCAGGAACGGTTACTGGTGTGGTGGAAAAGGATGCCCTACTAACTAGTGCCAATCCAGAAGCAGGCGACATTTTGGTTGGGTTACCTTCCAGCGGGCTTCATTCAAACGGTTTTTCACTCGTGCGTCAGATTCTCTTTAAAGACCATCAGGTTCAATTGAATGATCAACCAGAAATTCTGGGTGGTGAAACGGTGGGAACGACGTTACTGACTCCAACCAAAATCTATGTTCAAGCAGTTTTACCATTACTCAAAGACCATTTAATTCGTGGAATCAGCCATATTACCGGTGGCGGTCTTCCCGAAAATGTGCCACGAATGATTGGTGATGCTTTACAAGCGCGGATTGATCCGCAATGTTGGCCGCGATTACCTATTTTTAACTATTTAAAGCAACTGGGGCAGTTGGCGGATGACGATTGCTGGAAGACCTTCAATATGGGAATTGGGATGGTACTAGCGGTTGCTCCTGAAAATGTTGAATTAGTTCAGAACCGCCTTGCTGAAGCTGGCGAACGCAGTTATCAAATCGGTCGTTTGATAAAGCGGCCCCAAGGCAGTACCAAGATTGAGATTAAGTGAGGTTGGACGATGAGAGTGGCAATTTTTGCTTCCGGAAACGGAACTAATTTTGAAGTATTAACCAAACAATTTCAAAACCACCAGTTGGCCGGCAATGTTGTGTTGCTATTTTGTGATCATCCTGACGCTTATGTGATGAAAAGGGCACAACGTTTGAATGTCCCAGCATTTAGTTGGACGGTTAAAGAAGCTGGTGGAAAAGAAGCCTATGAAAAGCGGCTTTTAAAGTTATTACAGACGCAAAAAATTGATTTAATTTTATTAGCTGGTTACTTGCGAATGGTGGGTGCGACGATTTTGGATCAGTATGAGGGACGCATCATTAATTTACACCCCGCATGGTTACCGGAGTATCCTGGCTTACATTCGATTGAACGGGCGTACCGCGATCAAGTATCTGCAACTGGCGTGACCGTCCACTTTATTGACCGCGGCTTGGATACGGGACCGATTATCATGCAAGAGCGGGTGCCAATCCATTCAGATGATTCACTAGCCGAACTCGAAAAACGGGTGCACGAAGTGGAACATCGTCTGTATCCCCAAGCAGTTAAGCAGGTTGTAAGTCAATTAACAACAAAGGAGTAGATTACCAATGAAGCGTGCCTTAGTAAGTGTTTCTGACAAGATAAATTTAGTACCATTTGTTCAAGGATTAGCAGAGAGTGGCTTTGAAATTGTTTCGACCGGCGGCACCAAGCGAGTTTTAGACGATGCTGGTATCAAAACCATTAGTATTGAAGAGGTGACCCATTTTCCTGAAATCTTGGATGGTCGGGTGAAGACTCTGAATCCGTACGTTCATGGTGGCCTATTGGCCCGGCGTGAAGTTCCTGACCATATGGCGACACTGAAAGAACACCATATTACCCCAATTGATTTGGTATGTGTAAACCTGTACCCATTCAAACAAACAATTGAAAAAGCGGGGGTCAGTTTAGCGGAAGCAATCGAAAATATCGATATTGGCGGTCCATCGATGGTGCGGTCAGCTGCTAAGAACTACCGTGACGTTACCGTAGTCACCGATATTAATGATTACGATCAGGTGCTAGCAGAAATTAAGCAAAATGGGGAAACTACTTTAGCAACCCGCGCACAATTAGCGGCCAAGGCCTTTCGAACTACAGCAGCCTATGATTCCTTGATTGCCCAATACCTGACCAAACGGGAAGAATTAGCAGATCCGGAAAAGCTGACGTTAACGTACGGCCTTAAAGAAACAATGCGTTACGGAGAAAATTCACATCAACAGGCCTGGTTGTATGAAGATGTTCTGCCCAAGGCTTACTCGGTCTTGGCGGCCCACCAACTTCATGGAAAAAAGCTATCATATAACAACATCAAAGATGCAGATGAAGCGTTACGGTGCATTCGCGAATTCGATCAACCAACCGTTGTTGCAATGAAACACATGAATCCATGTGGAATTGGACGTGGTCAGACAATTGAACAGGCTTGGCAGCGTGCTTATCAAGCAGATTCAGTATCAATTTTTGGTGGTGTGATTGCCTTAAACCGACCAGTTGATTTAGCAACGGCGGAACACATGCATAAAATTTTCTTAGAAATCGTGATTGCGCCAAGTTTTGACGATGATGCTTATCAATTATTAGCGAAAAAGAAAAACATTCGTCTGCTGACGGTTGATTTTACTAAGAAAGATGAATCAACTAAACGTGAAGTCGTGTCTGTCATGGGTGGCTTACTAATGCAGGATCAGGATGTTTTAGAAGAAGACGCACATGATTGGCAATGCGTAACTGAGGCAAAACCAACGGAAAGCCAATTACAATCGTTGATGTTTGCTTGGAAGGCGGTTAAACATGCTAAATCCAACGCTATTGTAGTTGCTAACGACGAACGTACGTTAGGGGTTGGTGAGGGACAGCCAAATCGAATTGATTCATTAAAGATTGCGGTTAAACATGCTGGAGATGCCATTGATGACCGAACGGTGATGGCTTCGGACGCCTTCTTCCCGTTTGGAGATTGTATTGAATTTGCTGGTCAACATGGGATTAAAGCGGTTGTTCAACCTGGTGGGTCTATTCGGGATCAAGAATCAATTGATATGGCGAATAAGTATGGCATCGCAATGGTTACAACCGGTGTTCGCCATTTCCGTCACTAGGATTTGTTAAAAGGAGAACCGGATGACGCAACAACAAAATGTATTAGTAGTGGGTGAAGGTGGCCGTGAATTTGCCATTGCCAAGAAATTGCAAGAGAGTACCCATGTGCAACAGGTTTACTGTGCTCCAGGCAATGTCGGGATGGAATCTGTAGGTGTCCAACGGGTTGACATTGCAGAAAATGATTTCCCTCAATTGATTGACTTTGCTAAGACCCATGAGATTGCTTGGACCTTTGTGGGACCTGAGGATAGTCTTGTGGAAGGGATTGTTGATGAATTTCATGCGGCTGGTCTCAAGATTTTTGGTCCCACCGCACGCGCTGCCCAGTTAGAAGGATCGAAAGATTATGCCTTGAATTTTATGGATCACTATGGGGTTCCAACGGCAAAACACCATAGTTATCGTGACCAAACAGCGGCACTAAAGGGGCTAGATGAATTTGGCTTTCCATTAGTCATCAAAGAAAATGGTTTAGCAGGCGGTAAAGGAGTAGTAATTGCTCGGGATCGTGCAGAAGCAGTGAGAACGGTTGAAGAAATGTTTGCCAATGGTCAATCACGACTGGTACTCGAAGAATGTTTGGTGGGACCTGAATACTCACTTTTTTTTGCCTTGAGTAATGGTCATTATCGGATTTTACCAATGGCTCAAGATCATAAACGAGCTTATGATGGTGATCGGGGACCAAATACTGGTGGAATGGGCGCTTATAGCCCGCTTCCCCAATTAGCAAAGGCTGATTATCAACGGATGATTGACGAAGTAGTAAAACCCACGGTCCAGGGATTGGTTGCTGGGGACTATCACTACCATGGGATTCTTTACATTGGTTTAATCATGACCGCTGCAGGGCCGAAAGTCATTGAGTATAACGTTCGATTAGGGGATCCGGAAACCCAAGTTATTTTACCCCGCTTAACAACGGATTTATATGAATTAGTTGATGCTGCATTAAAAGATGAGCCATTACCTGAGATTCAGGTTAGTGAACAAGCGACCTTTGGGGTTGTAGTTGCTGCGGAAGGCTATCCGCAAAAGCCTGTTCATGGACAACCACTAGCAAAATTACCGGCTATGAACGGGATAGTAATTGACTATGCTAATGTGAAGGGTGATCTTAATCATTTGCGAGGTGCGGGTGGTCGTCTATTGATGGTTCTTTCGATGGCCGACTCTTTGCAAGCGGCACATGATCAGGTCTACCAGTACCTTGACCAACGCCATTTACAACAATGTTATTACCGCCATGATATTGGGACTAAAGCTGGACTCTAGTAAGCAGGTGTAAATAAAAATTGGGTCAACCACTTGCTACCTATTGGAATTTATTTCCGAATGGATTAAAATATTGGGGTAATGCATTTTTATTGCGAGATTTAAGAAGAAAGAGGTCAATTGGACATGGCTAAATTAGTATTGATTCGTCACGGTCAAAGTGAATGGAACCTTTCAAACCAATTTACTGGTTGGGTTGATGTTGATTTAAGTGAAAAGGGTGTTGAACAAGCCAAGGCTGCTGGTAAGGCGATTGCTGAACATGGCTTGCAATTTGATTACGCCTATACTTCAGTTTTGAAGCGGGCAATCAAGACTCTGCACTACGCTCTTGAAGAATGTGATCAACTTTGGATCCCAGAATTTAAGACGTGGCGTTTAAACGAACGTCACTACGGTGCACTTCAAGGCCACAATAAGAAGAAGGCTGCTGAAAAGTACGGTGACGAACAAGTCCACATTTGGCGTCGTTCATACGATGTTTTACCACCATTACTGGGGGCAGATGACGAAGGTTCTGCTGCTAAGGATCGTCGTTACGCTAACTTAGACCCACGGGCAATTCCGGGTGGTGAAAACTTAAAGGTTACTTTGGAACGGGTTATTCCATTGTGGCAAGATGAAATTGCGCCAAAGCTTTTGGATAACAAGAACGTTATTATTGCAGCACACGGTAACTCATTACGTGCGCTCTCCAAGTACATTGAACAAATCTCTGATGAAGACATCATGAACTTGGAAATGGCAACTGGCCAACCAGTTGTTTACACCTTCGACGACAAGTTAAATGTGTTGGATAAGGAAAAGTACGACATCGACTAATGTTGATGAGTAATAATAAAAGGCTGGGTCTTAACTCAGCCTTTTATTTTGCAAATGGTTCAATCGAGCCGAAGGGAGCAGAAAAATGGTTTGGACATGGGATGTCATTAGACGAGTAATCGAAGTATTATGGCTGATTAATATTGGGTTTGCGATTTGGACGGTTTTCCGTAGTCGCCGGGATATTGCTTCCACCTGGGCATGGTTGCTAGTATTGACGGTCTTTCCGGTAGTTGGCTTTATTATTTATTTGATCTTTGGTCGTCAGCTTTCCCAGGACGATATTTTTACGATGCGTGCAGAAGACCAAAAGGTTCAAGAACATTTTAAAAAAAACAGCATCGGTTAATTAATAAGCATCGTCTCCTACCAGCGGCCGTCAAACATACTAAGGACCGGATGATGGTCCAGGCACTATTAAATAATAGTGAATCTTTAATTACGTTTGATAATCAAGTGGAATTATTTACTGACGGGCACGTTAAGTTTGCCCACCTAATTGATGATCTTAATCATGCTCAATCCATGATTAGCCTGGAATACTATACTTTTTATGATGATGGTTTAGGAAACCGGGTTTTACAGGCTTTAGAAAAGGCTGCGAGTCGTGGGGTTAAAGTCCGTGTTCTCTATGATACAAGTGGTTCGCGTGGGACCAAGCCAAGCTTTTTTGCACACTTACGGGAACTGGGCGGTGATGCCCAACCATTCGTTTCAGCTCCAGCACATTGGTTTATGACCCCGCGGATGAACTATCATTTACACCGTAAGTTAGTAATTATTGATCATCAAGTCGGTTATATTGGTGGTTTTAATATTGGTGATCAATACCTCGGTCTGGCCCCCAAGTTCGGGTATTGGCGGGATACTCATCTGCGGGTAGCTGGTCAGGCAGCTCAGATTATGGAAGTGCGGTTCGCAATGGACTGGAATACTAGTTGCCGACGTTCTCGACTCCCTAAAATGAATCTAGATCATACTTTAGGAAGTTTTACAATTAAGCGCCCAACGAGTGAAGACATGCAACGTCATGAATTTGTTCCAATGCAGATTGTTTCATCAGGGCCGGATAATCAACGATTTGCGATTCGGCGAGGGTATGAAAACCTCATTAGTCGAGCAACGCAGTATGTTTATATTCAAACGCCGTACTTAATCCCGGAACCTGCAGTTCTAGAAGCGTTAATCATTGCGGCCCACAGTGGAGTGGACGTGCGCGTGATGATTCCATGTAAACCTGATCATCCATTTGTTTACCGGGCCACGGAGTATTATGCTAAGTACCTGGTTAATAACGGGGTTAAAGTTTATAAGTATGATCATGGCTTTATTCACGCCAAGACCATGGTGGCTGATGGCACGTTAGCATCGGTCGGTTCAGCCAATATGGATTATCGAAGCTTTAGTTTGAATTTTGAAGTGAATGCCTTTACTTATAGTCATGAGTTAGCGGGACGCATTTGAACAAGATTTACAACAATCCACACGACTGACGCCGGAATACTTTGATCAACAAACCAGATGGCACCAATTTAAAGAGTACTTCTCACGGTTATTGTCGCCCATCTTATAAAAAACAAAATAGGGTTCCAGAAGTTCGGTCTTACCGAGCGTTGGAACCCTATTTGTGGATCAGGTGTTTTAGATTTTAGTTCACATGATTGATTGCTTGTTGATTAATAAATGGGTAAGAAGTTAATTGCTCACCAGCTAAGTCGACCTTATTCATATCCACACAGTTGATTTGATTGTTGGTGTAGGTTGTGTAGTAAAGGCTTCCCTCATCTAGATCATAGCCGACCGTGTAAATTGTGTATTCAAACTTAGCGGGGTTAGTTGCAACTTGGTCAAGACCGCTTTGCTGTTCGACCGAATGCATTACGTGGAATAATTGAGTAATGTTGGCAATTTCATCATGCTCTGGCCAGTTGGCATTGTATTTATTAAAGGTAGCCCGAACAAAACGACTTTCAGCATCCATTCCACCAGGGAGGTTACGAGTACCTAATCCACGACTGTAATCAGTTAAGTTGACTTGGTCAGAAAAGGTGTTTGCAAGGGTGTTAGCTGATAAAGTACGGTAATTATTGAGGTTGAAGAGTTGCTTGGGGAATGAAGGGTTATTAGTTAATACACCAACGGGATCGTCATAAACATGGACACCATCGCGATCGCTTTCAACGACAATGGCGGATGTTTGATCAGCAATTAACCAGTGTAATGGAGAAGCCGGCAAGTCAGGACTGAATTGCCGGTTAGTAACGTTGACATTCGTTAATAATTTTTTAGCTTCATCAACAGTTGCACATTGACCTAAAACCCATGGGATTAATTCAAAGGAGGCCACATTTTTGGCCCCAGCTTTGCTGTCAGCGTAGAAAGCATTGTCAGGATAATTAAGGCCACCCATTGCTAGTCCGTGCTCATTGGCAGCGTCGAAGTATAAGGGATAGTCATTCATCACAGCAGCAACCCCGATTAAGGCATAATGTTGATTAAGATCATCAACTTCGTGAAAATTGAACGGCTTGTTACGTGGTGTAATCACCACCTGTTGGCCGTATGATAATTCTAAATCCAGATTGCGGCCAAAATAATGATGATTAGCCACAGTAAAACTCATTGCAGTACACATAATAAGACATCCTTTCCTGATAGAGTACTTATAAAACGATTTTAGTCAATTATAAGCCCTTTTTTGTCAACGAAAAAGGATTTGCTTTATAATAATAGTAGTGGTTAGTAATTTATTCTACCGAGGGGGTCGTTATTAATGGTTGAAATGAGTAAACACATGCGTGATTCATTACAAAATGTGCCGAGTCAAAAGATTTTTGATTTTTCTCAATTTACGAGCACGATTGATAACATTATTCAGTTAACGATTGGTGAACCGGACTTCAATACGCCGGAACATATTAAACAGGCGGGAATCCGAGCGATTGAGAATAATCATACTCATTATGCTCCACAACGTGGAACTGCTGGCTTATTAAAAGCAGTGAGTGACTATCTAAAGGACACGACGGGAGTTAATTATGACCCTCAGACGCAAATTTTGGTGACGAATGGGGTCAACGAAGGAGCGTTTGCGGCATTGAATGCAATTGTTAATCCGGGTGATGTTGTATTAGTGCCGACACCAACGTTTTCGATTTATACTGCTGACGTGGCCATTGCTGGCGGAACACCCGTGGAAGTCGACACTTCACCTGCAAACTTCCGCCTCACTCCAGAAATTTTAAAACCTTATTTGGCTAAGTATGGTGATCGGGTTAAGGCCGTTGTGGTAGTTAACCCATCTAATCCAACGGGAGTGGCGATGAATCAAGCGGAATTAGATGCAATTGCTGATTTAGTACGGGGCAAGAACATCTTTATTCTAGCGGATGAAATCTACAGTGAACTTTGGTACGATGGTCAAGCTGCTTCCATTACCAAGTCATTACCGGAACAGACAATTCTAGTCAACGGACTTTCTAAGAGCTATGCAATGACTGGTTGGCGAGTTGGCTACTTGGCGGCACCAAAGGATGTTGTAGCGAATATCTTTAAAGTTCATGCATTTGCGGTGACAGACGTGGCCACTTTTGTTCAGGATGCAGCCCAAGAGGCTCTAACAAACGGCCGTGAAGATTATCGACCGATGGAAGAGGCGTACATAAAACGTCGGGATGTAATGAAGTCAGCGCTATCGAAGATGGGGTGGCAGTGCACGGCACCTCAAGGAGCATTTTATATCTTTGCTCGGATTCCTGGTTTTCTAGACCAAGATGATGAGCAGCTTGCCTATGATATGGCTAAGAAAGCTAAAGTAGCCGCAACGCCAGGCTCTTACTTTGGTAAGGGCGGGGAACATTACATTCGTTTTAGCTATGCGACAGCGCTGGATAAAATCAAAGAAGCAATGACGCGGCTAGCGAAGTATTGCGCTGATCAGCAAAAGTAATTGTGATTAAAATACGAAATTTATTTAAAACAATCATGACACGGTTGAGAAATCAGCCGTGTTTTGTTATGTTAAGTTCGTTAGCTTGTGCTATGATAAAGCATAGTTTTGCGAAATGTTAAGAGGAGAGAAAAGAATGAAAAAAGTTTCTTTAAAAGGTTTTATTGCTGAATTAAGGTCCAGCATGAAGGGCGAATACTTTAACGCTCTGTGGCCAGTGGGTGGTTTCTTTATTATTTTTATCGCCCTCAGTGCAATCTTGATGTTCTTTTTCCAAGGGATTGCAAGTTCAATTATGATGAACATCATGATGGTTATGTATGGTATGACTTCAGCTGGCGCAATCGGACTAGCATTATTAGAATTGTTGGTTGCATTAGTGCTCATACTAGCAGTGAATTTTTTCTATGGATTTATTCAAGCAGCAATTCAATATGCGTATGTTGCCCGTTTTCGTAACACAGATACCAAGGTGACGGCAACGAGCATTTGGGCGCAATATAAGCGGCTGAACAAAAACCAACTATGGCGTCTGGCATTGTATATCGGCCTGTTCATGTTCCTGTGGACGCTCCCATTGGATATTGTTGCGGGAATTTTTGCACGTAATCAGGCGGTCGTTATTACCTGCCGCGGATTGAACTTACTTTTGGTGATCTGGAAGTCATTGCAATATTCTCAAGCTTATTTCTTATATAATGACCAGCGCCCTGAATTTCTGGGACAATCAATGCGGCATGCTTTAACGGCAAGTAAGCGGTTTATGCGCGGCTTAAAGTGGAACCTATTGCTAATTGCAGTTATCACGATTGTGTTACCAATTGTCGTTTGGCTTGCCATCTTTGGTGGCCTTGGTTACTATGGTATTTACACTGCCACTAACTTCTGGATTTGGTTTGGCTTTATCGTTGCTTTTCTTGGGGTAGTGGCTTGGTTGCCGGTAACTTATGCAGCAACAGCACTTTACTATCAACAAACAGCGCCTAAGCAAAATCTGGATACCATTTTTGCAGGGACCTTTAAATCAGTTGAAGAATTAACTGGTCAAAAATAATTAATAATCACTATTTATAGAAGAAAAATGACTGAGCAGGTGCTTGGTCATTTTTTATTGGCTTGGTGTTGACAAACGTAAACACTGGAACTAAACTAATAATACAAATTAAGATTACACGCGTAAACGAAAAGGATGGCGAGAGCGATGCAAACAATGATGATTTTAGTGATTGCGGTTCTATTAATTGGGACAATTATTTGGTGGTTCTTTGGTAAACATGAACAGGCGGTTGAAACTGCCCAAGCCCAAAATAACCATCAAGAGGCAACAGTGGTGGTTAAAGGTGGATACTCTCCAGAAACCATTATTTTGAAAAAGGGAGTTCCAGCAACACTTAACTTTGAAATGAAGGATTCAACCGCCTGTCTCTCACATGTGGTCTTTGATAAATTGGGAGTCGATCGTGATCTAACAAAGCAAAAGGTGACTAGTATCAATATTCCTACTGACCAAGCTGGTAACGTTGACTTTGCTTGTGGGATGAATATGTTTCACGGAAAGGTTGTTGTTAAATAATGCGGCTTAACATACAGAAACGGTTTTGGATTTCATTAATATTCAGCCTCCCTTTGTTAATTCAAATGATTTTGATGCCTTTCCACTTCATGATTCCCCACTATGAAGCAATGGCATTTATAGTGACGACAGTAGTTATGGTTGTTGGTGCGTGGCCGTATTGGGTTAGCGCATGGGCAGCGTTTTTAAGACATAATGCAAATATGAACACCCTAGTTGCAATTGGAACGCTGATTTCTTATGGGTATAGCATTTTTGCCATGACTACAGGCCGACCGGTTTATTTTGAAAGTGCTGCCTTCATTACTGTTTTTGTTTTGCTCGGCGATTTGATGGAAGAGCGAATGCATCGGCGGGCGTCAAATGCACTAGCAAAGTTGTTGGATTTACAGGTTAAACACGCCTTAGTTCATAAAAACGGTCAATATATCGCTACCCCAATTGAACAAGTTAAAGTTGGCGATGAAGTTCTCGTCAAACCAGGTGAAAAGATCCCGCTTGATGGGATTGTAACGAGTGGTTCATCAACAGTTAACGAATCCATGATTACAGGAGAAAGTATGCCGGTTAGTAAGCGGCCTGATGATCAGGTTGTTGGCGCGACCATCAATGGTGAAGGACGCTTGGCAGTGCGTGTTACTAAGGTGGGCCAAGAAACTATGCTGGCGCAAATCGTTGAAATGGTAAAGAAGGCACAGACGAGTCGGGCACCAATTCAAAATTTAACGGATAAAATTTCACAGTTATTTGTTCCGGCAGTTCTAATTATCGCGATTCTAACTTTTACAATCTGGACAACTTTTTTGTATGCCTCACTGGTTCAGGCGATGCTGTATGCGGTATCGGTAATTGTAATGGCTTGTCCCTGTGCGTTAGGTCTAGCGACCCCGACTGCGTTGATGGTTGGAACTGGACGTGCGGCTAAGCTAGGAGTTTTAATTAAAGAAGGACAAGCCTTAGAAATTGTTGATCAACTAAAAGCGGTGATCTTCGATAAGACTGGTACAATTACTACTGGTAAAACAGTTGTAACGGATGTGGTTGGCGATCAAAGATTAACTTTACAAATTGCCGGGAGTCTTGAGCAGGCTTCAGAACACCCGTTAGCGGATGCGATCGTTCGAAAAGCAAAGGAGACACAGATTCAATTCGCTCCGGTCGATCAGTTTAAAGCAGTCCGCGGTCATGGAGTTCAGGGAATGATTAAGGGTGAACTTGCATTTGTTGGTCGTCGAGAGATGGTCAGTCGATTGAGTGATGATTTGAAAGATCGTTGGAAGAAACTTGAATCAGAGGCTAAGACTGTGGTAGCCGTTTCGCTAAAAAAGCAAGTAGTGGGATTGATTGCAATTCAAGATGCACCTAAGCCGACGAGTGCTGAAGCAATTCAAAAATTAAATGCTCGTGGGTTACGAACGGTGATGTTAACGGGAGACAATCAAACGGTGGCTACGACAATCGGTCGACAAGTAGGAGTTCAAAAGGTAATTGCAGAAGTATTACCAAACGAAAAGGCAGACTATGTGACGCAGGAGCAAAACAGTGGCAAGGTTGCTTTTGTTGGTGATGGTATTAATGATGCGCCAGCGTTAGCAAAAGCAGACGTTGGAATAGCGATGGGTTCAGGAATCGATATTGCGATTGAGTCTGGTGAAATTGTGTTAGTGCAAAATGACCTTTTAGGAGTAGTTAAGGCATTAGAAATCAGTCGGAAGACTTTTGAGCGGATCAAGCTGAATCTTTTCTGGTCACTAATTTATAATGTAGTAGGCATTCCGATTGCGGCTGGGTTATTTGCTGGTTTTGGATTGGTTTTGAGTCCAGAAATAGCGGCGCTGGCAATGGCGTTTAGTTCTGTTTCTGTGGTTACTTTGTCACTAATGTTAAATCGAGTAAAGATCAATTAAGTTAGAATAAAATGGCGCTGCTTATTTGCATCGCCATTTTTAATGATTAAAAGTTCATATTTGAATTTAAGCTTGATTTTCTAAATCGAAAAAAGCTTAAAAAAGTTTATGATATTTTGTTGACAAACACTAGTGAGTAATTTATAGTATATAACCGTTGTCGCAATGATAACGAG
>CAMXWI010000001.1 GCA_947252915.1 uncultured Lactobacillus sp. | reverse complement strand
GAGATCCTCGCAACCGTCTCGTGGGCTCGGAGATGTGTATAAGAGACAGGCCGTTAGCTAAACCAGTGCTACTGAAAAACTTGGTAACGCAGGAGGAGCTTGATCAGGTCATTGTTCAATTACTGGCGCAACGGATTATTGGGATGACTTTATTGCAACGGTCGGTACCAGCAACCGTTCAGCAAAACTTAATTCACCAAATGGTGACCAGCTTGGAAAGTGACGCACAAATTCAGTGGCCCAAAGTGGCGGCTGCCTTCAAGCCATGGCCATTTCCGCTTGATGAGCATATTGATTCTGGAACAAAAGATTGGCTGAAGGCCATTTCTCAAATTCATGTTTAAATTTCGACGTTTTTCAAACATTGTCATACGGTATTTGCTAGCGTTTTCTTAACAAGGATTTTATAATGAAGATATCGAAATAATAGACAAAAGGAAGGGCGATATGATGACAGAGGAACTCGAAACCTACCGTAAAGAAGTCCATACTGGCTTAACGGAACTCTTGAAAGAAGCCAAGCTGGAGAATGGGGACTTATTTGTTGTTGGTTTGAGTACAAGTGAAGTCCAAGGCCAACACATTGGAAAGGACTCCGACATTGAAATTGGCCGGACGATCATTAAGGAAATCATCTCCGTATTGCGGCCGCTGGGGATTCACCTAGCAGTGCAGGGCTGTGAACATCTTAACCGGGCGTTAGTAGTGGAACGTGACGTGGCCAAAAAATTTGGTTTAGAAATTGTGACAGTTTACCCCCAAATCCATGCCGGTGGTGCGGGGCAAATTGCAGCATTTGAAAACTTTGAAGATCCGGTCGAAGTTGAACACCTCCAAGCCAAGGCCGGGATGGATATCGGTGATACTTCCATTGGGATGCAAGTGAAATTTGTTCAGATTCCGGTCCGGACTTCCGTAAAGGAAGTTGGTAAGGCTCACACGACTTACTTACGGTCACGACCAAAGTTGATTGGTGGCGCGCGGGCCAAATACACTTGGGATCCATTTAACCAAAATAAGTAATGCTAGATATGGAACTGATTCATCGCTAAATGTTGATGAATCAGTTTTTTTGTTATAATTAATGGGAACGATTAATAAGGTGAAAAGACTTGGAAGGATCTCTAATATGACAGCAGATTTAAATATTTTTCGGCAAGTTGATGATACTAAGGTCAAGCAGTTCGATCAGCTTTCCAATTTTGAAATTGCCGCAATTTTTAAACAGTTGGCCAAGAATAACTTGCGCCATCAATCAGTCGTAAATGGTGGGCGTGGAAATCCCAATTGGATTGAAACAACGGCCCGGCTGGCGTACTCACGTTTACTTGAAATTGGGGTTGAAGAAGCAGAAAGCACGTTCCAACACGATGCCGGAATGGCTGGTGATGTCAAAAAAGCAGGACTCTATCAACGGGTGATGACCGCTTTGGATGATGGGACCCGTCGGGACGTTTTTTTACGCCGGGTAATTGAAGCTGCGGTTAATCATTTGCAGATTGCAGACCGGGATGCCTTTATGTACGAACTAATCGATGGTGCACTTGGAGATCACTATCCATATCCACCGCGGTGTTTAACATTCACTGAGCAGATTCTGGCGCAATACTTGCAAAAGAATTGTTTTAAGGATCAGAATTTGGTTAATGATGTCGATATTTTCCCGACTGAGGGTGGAACTGCGGCGATGGTGTATATTTTCCAAGAATTGCACAGCGCTCATATTCTTTATCCGGGTGATACTGTCGTGGTCAATTCATCAATTTTTACACCATATTTGCAAATTCCCGTACTTAGCGAATATGACTTTAACGTTAAAACGGTCACGACAAAGCGGAGCAATAATTGGCAGATGACGGACGAACAGTTTGAAGAACTAAAAGATCCAAAAGTGAAGGCTTTCTTTGCCGTTAACCCAACGAACCCCACTGCCCGAGCCATTACCCCTGAGAACTTACAAAAGTTTAAAGAGGTGTTAAAGGCCAATCCGAACTTAATCATCATTACCGATGATGTTTATGGGACATTCTCGCCAGATTATCAATCAATCTTTGCGGTAGCGCCGCACAACACGATTTTAGTCTATTCATTTTCCAAACTGTATGGGGCCACTGGTGAGCGGTTGGGCTTAATTTGTATGCACAAGAAGAATGTATGTGATCGCTTAATTTACGAAAACCTGCTCAATTCGCACTTAAACGAATTGGATGAGCAACGCTATTCGATTGTGGCCACGGATCCGCACAAAATGAAGTTCATTGACCGAATGGTGGCCGATAGTCGGGCAATTGGTATTTACCATACGGCTGGCCTTTCAGCACCCCAGCAAATCATGATGGATATGTTTTCACTCTCCAATCTACGGGAGCCAGAAGGGGATGCCTATGTTGACAGCTCGCGGCAAATTGTTACTGATCGCTACAATGAATTTTGGAACACATTAGGTCTACAGGCGGACCAAACCGCAGAAAATACCCGCTACTATACATTAGTGGATATTTACCGGCTGATGTGTGAACGGCATGATCAAGAATTCGCGGATTACTATAAGCAACACTACAACTACCTGGACTTTACGTACCGACTAGCGGTGGAATTTGGGACAGTGATTATGGATGCCACGGCATTTGGTGCAGAAAAGGGTAACGTGCGGATCTCACTCGCTAACTTGACTATTCAAGATTATCACCGCATTGCACAGGATATGCTTGATTTAGTAGATGAATATTATGCGCAATATCAGCAACGGTAAATCCGGCGTTTTCATGTTAAAATATGATTATTAGGTAAGCAGGGGGAAGAGAAGTATGGGATCACCGGTATACATTCAGATTCATAATCAACTGCGGTCGAATATTGAGAATGGCAAATGGCACGTTGGCCAAAAAATACCGGCCGAACGAGAATTGGCCACTGAATTTGGGGTTAGTCGTATGACCCTGCGCCAAGCTATTCAAACCTTAGTTGATGAAGGGGTTCTGGAACGCCGCGTTGGTTCGGGTACATTCGTTGCTAACCAAAAGGTCCAGGAGAAAATGTCTGGCGTGACCAGTTTTACGGAGCTAATGCAGGCGATTGGTAAGGTTCCTTCGAGTAAGACCATTTCTTACCATTTAACGATTCCATCGGAAAGCGAGGCGGAAAAGCTAAAGCTATCTGATGGCGAACGGGTCCTGCGAATGGAACGGGTTCGCTATGGTAGTAAGGTCCCAATTTGTTTTGAAGTGGCAACAATTCCGGCGTCCCTGATTACTGACTTTAGTAAGGATGAGGTGACCTCTTCTTTTTACCGGACGTTAGCAGAAAAGGCTAACTTGTATCCGGGACATGCAGTGCAAAAGGTTTCCGCCACGAATGCAACGGAAAAGATTGCTGAGTACTTAGATATTCGCCGTGGTGACGCCCTTTTGCGGATGACCCAAATTTCCTACCTACAAGATGGCCGGCCATTTGAGTATGTCCATACCCAATACGTTGGCAACCGTTTTGAATTTGTTCTTGAAAAATAATCGTTTAATCATAACAGCCGGATTAGTAGCTGGGATGTTACTTACCGGCTGTTTTTAATTTGAAGGAGAAAATCATGAAATTCCTATATCCAGATGATAGTCCAGCTTTGCACACGGATGCTTACGAACTCACGATGATTCAGACGTATTGGCAGCAGGGGATTGGCAATCGGCGGGCCGTTTTTGAAACGTTCTTCCGGAAGATGCCTTTTGAAAATGGTTATGCAGTGTTCGCGGGCTTAGATCACATCATCCGGTATATTAACCAATTGCACTTTACTGACTCTGATATCGAATATCTGCGTTCTACTGGTCAATTTAATGACGAGTTTTTAGATTACCTCGCTCATTTTGAATTTCACGGTAATATTCGCAGCATGGCGGAAGGTGAGCTGGTCTTTAATCATGAACCGATCGTTCAAGTTGAAGGGACCCTTTTAGAAACTCAGTTAGTGGAAACGGCCATTTTGAACGTCATCAATTATCAAATTATGGTGGCCACCAAGGCGGCCCGGATCAAATCGATTGTTGGTGATCAAACAGTCATGGAATTTGGGACACGACGGGCTCAAGAATTTGATGCGGCACTTTGGGGGACCCGGGCGGCTTACATCGGCGGCTTTGATGCCACAAGTAATGTTCGCGCCGGAAAGCTATTTGGGATTCCAATTTCAGGGACGCATGCTCACGCGCTAGTGCAAACTTATCGAAATGACTATGAAGCTTTTAAGGCGTATGCGCAAACTCATCACGATTGCGTTTTCTTGGTAGATACCTACGATACGTTGAAGAGTGGGGTGCCAAGTGCCATTCGAGTTGCTCGAGAAATGGGTGACCAAATTAACTTTGTCGGCGTCCGGATTGATTCCGGTGACATGGCCTACCTTTCCAAAAAGGTGCGGGAAATGTTGGACGACGCTGGCTTCCCAGATGCTAAGATTATTGTTTCCAATGACTTAGACGAAAAGACCATTTCTAATTTGAAAATGCAGGGCGCCAAGATTGATACTTGGGGAGTTGGTACCAAATTAATTACCGCATTCGACCAACCAACCCTTGGTGCAGTCTACAAGATGGTGTCCGTAGAAAACGATGCGGGCGAGATGGTGGATACGATTAAGCTTTCGAATAATGTTGCCAAGATGTCGACTCCTGGGAAACACCAAGTGTGGCGGATTACGGATCGGCAGGATGGCAAGAGTGAAGGGGACTATGTCACATTAAGCGATGAGGATCCACGGCAACTCGATTCGCTATTTATGTTTGACCCGAACTACACATTTTTAAACAAAACGGTGGTTGATTTTGAAGCCCGACCACTTTTGCAAGATATCTTTATTGATGGTCAGCAGGTTTATACCGAACCTAGTTTGGAAGAAATTCGCGCGGCCAAGCAGCACCACCTTGATAAATTGTGGGATGAATATAAACGGGATTTGAATCCAGAAGTGTATCCAGTTGATCTCTCACAAAAGTGCTATGACAATAAGATGAAGATGATCCAACAGATCCACGAAAAGGTCCGTAAATTACATTAGGAGTTGACAGTGATGAGCGATCTACAAGCAGCGATTATCAAGCAATTAAAAGTATTGCCACAAATTGATCCGGCCACGGAAGTCCAGCGGCGAATGCAGTTTGTGATGGACTATCTGAAGTCTACAGGAATGAAAACATTGGTGTTGGGAATTTCTGGTGGACAGGATTCCTCATTAGCGGGCCGGCTATGCCAAATGGCGGTGGAAAAGCTACGTCAGCAAACTAGTCAGCAATATCAGTTTATTGCCGTGCGGTTACCATATGGTGAACAAGCCGATGAAGCGGATGCCATGAGTGCAATCAATGATTTTATTCATCCAGACCGCACGATTCGGGTCAATATTAAACCCGCAACGGATGCAATGGTCGCGGCCCTAACAACAGCAGGGAGTCACATCTCCGATTTTAATAAGGGCAACATTAAAGCGCGACAGCGGATGATTGTGCAATATGCCATTGCCGGTGAATTTGGTGGCGCAGTTGTGGGAACGGATCATGCTGCCGAAGCAGTGACTGGCTTTTACACGAAGTTTGGTGATGGTGGGGCAGACCTAACACCGCTCAGCGGTTTAGATAAGCGTCAAGGACGGGCCTTAATGGAATATTTAAAGGCTCCGGCCCACTTATATGAAAAGACGCCAACCGCCGATTTGGAGGAGGATCGCCCCGCATTGCCGGATGAACAAGCCTTGGGGGTCAGTTATCACGAAATTGATGATTATTTGGAAGGAAAAGAAGTCTCAGCAACCGCCGCACAGACGATTGAAGGATGGTACACGAAGACACGTCATAAACGTCACCTTCCAGTAAGTCCCCATGATGAATGGTGGAGAAAGTAAGTAGACAGGAGAAATTGATGGAAACTAGCGTAATTAAAGCAGTCACGACTGCAATGCCGGAACTTAAAGCCCACCAGATTGAGGCGGCTTTAAAATTAATGGATGAGGGGAATACGATTCCCTTTATTGCCCGTTATCGAAAAGAAATGACGGGGACCTTGGATGAAGTTCAACTTCAAGGGATTCAGGAACAATACCACAAGGCTAATGAGCTGTTTGAACGGAAACAGTCCGTCATTAAAAGTATTGAAGAGCAAGGTAAGTTAACTGCAAAGCTAAAGACGGCGATCTTAAATGCGGAAGACTTACCAAGTGTGGAAGACTTGTACTTGCCATACAAGCAAAAGCGCCGCACCAAGGCGCAAATTGCTCGTGAACATGGGTTACAACCACTAGCTAACTGGCTTTTATCCTATCCAGATGAAGATTTAGCTACGCGGGCAGCAGAATTTGTCAATGAAGATGTGGAAACTGCTGAAGATGCTTTAGCTGGCGCCCACGAAATTCTTGCTGAAGCGATTAGTGAAATGACTTCCGTCCGGGGATGGCTGCGTAACTATACTGTTAATCATGGTGAAGTTCACACGGCACTCAAGAAAAACGGTGAGGAGCATGATGAACTCAAGGTCTATCAACAATACTATGATTTTTCCTCACCAGTTAAGGAAATGACTTCTTACCGAACATTGGCAATCAACCGAGGAGAGAAGGAAAAGGTCCTACGGGTCAGTGTGGTTTCGGATGAACAAACAGTGCTGAATTACCTCCAGTTCCGTTTGATCGGCTCGCATGCTGAAAATGACGCTACTAAATTTGTTGAGGAAGCAGCGGCGGATGCCTATAAGCGTTTCTTACAACCGTCGATTGAACGGGAAATGCGGCGGCAGCTAACTGATGCGGCGAACGAGCAAGCCATTAAGGTCTTTGGCGAAAATCTGTATAACTTATTAATGCAAGCACCAATCAAGGGCAAAGTGGTTCTGGGCTTTGACCCAGCCTACCGGACTGGATGCAAGCTGGCGGTAATGGACCCTAACGGGAAGCTTTTAACAACCGCGGTAATTTATCCGCATAAACCAGCTCCAGAAAAGGAGCGGGCATTAGCAGAGGGGCAACTGATTGATCTGCTAAACAAGTATCATGTTGAAATGATTGCCATCGGGAATGGAACGGCCAGCCGAGAATCAGAGCAGTTTGTGGCGGCGGCTTTGAAAAAGATGGATCGGCAGGTCTACTATGTGATTGTGAACGAAGCTGGAGCGTCCGTTTATTCTGCGAGCCAAGATGCGCGGGATGAATTTCCTGATCTGCCGGTTGAAAAACGGAGTGCCATCAGTATTGGTCGGCGGCTCCAGGATCCGTTGGCCGAGTTAGTTAAGATTGATCCCCAAGCGATTGGGGTTGGCCAATACCAGCACGATTTACCAACGACGGAATTAAAGGCTGAATTAGCTGCGGTAATTGAACGGGCTGTTAACCGGGTTGGAGTTAACTTAAACACCGCTAGTTACCAACTGCTAACGTACATTTCAGGGTTATCAGCAACGATTGCCAAAAATATCGTTGCCTACCGGAATGAGCATGGTGCTTACACGAATCGGACACAATTAAAGAAGGTGAAACGGTTAGGACCAAAGGCTTACCAACAAGCGGTTGGTTTCTTACGGATTATTGATGGTGAGAACCCGTTAGATAATACTGATATTCACCCCGAAAGTTACCCATTAGCCGAGGAAATCTTACAAGCAGCTGGGGTATCCCTGGATGAGTTGGGAACTGACTCAGTAAATGCTAAGTTGCAGAAGCTGGATGATCAGGAATTTGTCAATGATGAACATGGTCTGGCGACAGTGCAAGATGTTGTCGCTGATTTGCAAAAAACAGGACGTGATCTCCGTGATTCACTTCCAGCACCACTATTACGGACTGATGTGATGACGATGGATGACTTAAAACCAGGGATGAAGTTACAAGGGACCATCCGTAACGTCGTCGATTTTGGGGCGTTTGTGGATATTGGTGTCAAGCATGACGGGTTAGTGCATATTTCTCAATTAACCAAGAAGTTTATTCGGGATCCCCGTCAAGTTGTTGCCGTTGGTGATATCGTTGATGTTTGGGTACTCTCAGTAGATCATGACCGGCAACGGATTCAATTAACAATGATTGAACCGGGAAGTAGTAAATAGTGACTAACGAACAGTTACAAAAATTGACGGAACAGCTTTCCCAGCAATTCTTTCACCAGCCATTCCGCCATCAAGTGGTCTTTAATCGACGATTACGAACAACTGGTGGGCGTTATCATTTAGGAGATCACCATATTGATATCAATCCGTTAATGTTGGAAGAATTTGATGAAGAGAACCTTAAGCGGGTTATTCTTCATGAACTGTGTCATTATCACCTGCATCTAGCGGGGCGTGGTTACCGCCACCGAGATCGGGACTTCAAACGGTTGTTGCAAGCAGTTGGTGGTTCACGGTACGCCCCTGCTACCAGCAAGGCTAAACGACACCGGAATTACCGTTATTTATATCGTTGTCAGGGTTGTGGCGTTTTGCTGCCTCGGCAGCGGCGCTTTAATACCAATCGGTTTCATTGTGCCCGTTGTGGCGGACGGTTCCGACTGGAAAAAGAAAGAAAAGCGAAAAAATAGTTGTCAATGAATGGTATTTTTGATATGATACTATTTGTTGATGCGGCCATGGCGGAATTGGCAGACGCGCAAGATTAAGGATCTTGTGGTCGTTTAGACCGTGGAGGTTCGAATCCTCTTGGCCGCATAACAAAGGATCATGACGAAAGTCATGGTCCTTTTTTTGTACTTAAATTTGAATGATTAGCGATATAATGACCATAAGAAATAAAAGGAGTGATGAGCACGTGGTTAAGATTAATCGAACTTTTGTTGAAGGCTTAACTCTCGAAGAAAAAGCAGCTTTAGTCACTGGGCACGACTTTTGGTTTACGGCAACTGTTCCAGGTGTGGATAAAATGATGATGACGGATGGCCCGTCCGGTTTACGTAAGCAGGCGGATGATGCCGATGCCCTAGGCTTAAATGATAGTGTGGATGCCGTTTGTTTCCCATGTTCAGCACTCACAGCCAGCTCTTTTGATGATGATATGTTAATGCAGTTAGGCGAGAATCTGGGGATTGCGGCTAAAGCAGAACGGGTCGGAGTACTTTTAGGACCCGGTGTGAACATTAAGCGTAGTCCCTTAGCTGGAAGAAACTTTGAATACTTCTCAGAAGACCCACTGCTAGCGGGACGAATGGGAACGGCTTACGTGAAGGGTGTGCAAAGTCAAGGAGTTGGGGTCTCGGTTAAGCACTTTGCGCTTAATAATCGTGAAAACCAACGGTTCACGAATTCATCCAACGTGGATGAGCGGACGATGCGGGAGATCTACCTGGCTCAATTTGAACGGATAGTTAAAGAAGCTCATCCGGCGACCATTATGTGTTCTTATAATAAGGTTAATGGTACTTTAAATTCACAGAATCAACGCTTGTTGACCAGGATTCTTCGTGATGAATGGGGCTTTGATGGATTAGTCATGTCCGACTGGGGTGCGGTTGCGGATCACGTAGCAGCTCTTCAAGCGGGCTTAGATCTTGAAATGCCTGGTAAGGGAGCAGCTTCAGTTGATGAGATTGTTGAAGCGGTTAAGGATGGCCGACTGGATGAAGAAGTACTGAATAAGAGTGCTTTGCGGGTGCTGTGGATGGTGGCCAAGTGGCACACCAAAGGGGCAGTCGAATCATATGATAAAGATGCTCATCATGAATTTGCCCGTAAGTTGGCAGATGACAGTATTGTGTTATTGAAGAATGAACACCATGAGTTGCCACTGGATAAGCAGTCTTCACTGGCAGTAATCGGCGAATTAGCGGCCCGGCCACGGTATCAGGGTGGTGGCAGTTCCCATGTCAATGCTCATCAGGTGGTAACACCGTTATCAGCCATGCCCCAAACGGCTAGTTATGCTCAAGGTTATCAGCTATCTAACGATGTGGTCGATGATGATCTAACGGCGGCTGCTGTGAGCCTCGCTCAGCAAAGTCAGCAAGTCGTTTACTTTATGGGGTACCCAGAAGAAATGGAATCTGAAGGTTTTGATAAGAACACAATTGACCTGCCAGAAAACCAAGTGGCCTTATTGAACAAACTGGTTCAAGTCAATCATCATGTGACGGTTGTCTTACAAAATGGATCTGTTGTGG
Organism: uncultured Lactobacillus sp.; assembly: GCA_947252915.1. GTDB lineage: Bacteria > Bacillota > Bacilli > Lactobacillales > Lactobacillaceae > Limosilactobacillus. The sequence goes on along the minus strand of CAMXWI010000001.1, from coordinate 19,333 downwards.
CAATGCCGTGGGCAGATCAGGTCAACGCCATTGTGGAAACCTACCTTGCTGGGGAAGCCGTTGGTGAAGCTACTTGGGATATTTTAACGGGGAAGGTGAACCCCTCTGGTAAACTTAGTGAAACTTTCCCACTGCGGTTGACGGATAACCCAACTTATCCCACCTTTGATAGTGAGCAGAATGAAGAAAATTATCATGAAGGACTATTTGTTGGGTATCGCTATTATGATAGCAAACAGCTGCCGGTACGCTTCCCATTTGGGCACGGTCTTAGCTACACCACGTTTAGTTACCGTGATTTAAAGGTGGAAGTCAAGGATGACCAAGTCCAAGTTGAATTTCAGTTGACGAATACCGGAGATATGCCAGGTCGCGAGGTTGCGCAAATATACGTTGGAAACCGGGTTAGCAAGGTTGAAAAGCCAACTAAAGAATTGCGTGACTTTGTGAAGGTGAGCCTTGAACCGGGAGAAAGCAAGACGATTCGTCGGACATTAGAACGGCGCGCATTTGATTGGTATAACTCCACTGAAAAGAGGTGGGAAGCGGATAATGGCCGTTATGAAATTTCCGTCGGTAGTTCAGTCGAAGATATTCGGCTGCAGCAGAGCTTTGACTATGAACTTGGGCAAGATCCGCTTCAAAAGGTGACGGAGGAAACGTATGTGGCAGACATAGTTAACCACCAATCGCCGAAAATCAAATCTGCCTTGGAGCAAACAGGCCTAGGGCGTCAATTAGCGGCCATCCTCCAATCAGATAGTGCGCAGATTTTTGAAAATATTCCATTACGCTCATTAGTGATGGCAGATATTGATCCACGAATGGTTCAGAAATTTATTGAATTAGCGAATGCATAATAAGGATAATCAGGAGCGTACGCTGTCCATTGAAGATGGCGTACGTTTTTAGTTACTTTTCAATCTCAATGATGGTGGTAAAATAAGACCATGACGAAAGGGGAGAAAGCAATGGCAACGTTAGTGATGGTGCGACATGGGCAAAGCCAAGCCAACTTGGATAATGTCTTTACGGGGTGGAGTGATTCACCTTTGACGGCTAAAGGAGTTGCCCAAGGTCACCAAGTCGGTCAAGAATTACGCCAACGTGGATACTTGTTTGACGATGTTTATACCTCATACATGCGCCGTTCGATTATGACGGCTAACATTGTTCTGGATGAAATTGATCAGCTGTACTTGCCAATCCACAAAACGTGGCGGCTGAACGAACGTCATTATGGTGCTTTGAGTGGGCAAAATAAGGCGGTCGTGAAGCAACGCGTCGGAGCAGAGCAACTCCATCGCTGGCGTCGTGGATATACTGAAGTTCCACCGCGGTTAGCCCATCGCCAGCACGAACGGCGCTATGATCGCCTCGGCGTTCAAGAGCCATTAAGCGAGAGCCTCCAGATGACGTTGCAACGAATTTTACCGTACTGGCAGGACCAGATTGCTCCCCGTCTCTTAGATAATAAGAACCAACTAATTGTTGCTCATGGTAGTTCGCTCCGGGCGCTAGTTAAATACATTGAGCAGATCCCTGATGATCAGATTGATCAAGTGGAAGTACCAAATGGTCAGCCAATTGTTTATCAATTTGATGAACGGCTGCAGTTAATGAACAAAGAAATTTTGAAGGAGAATTAAGATGCCAATTCATGAGCTTAAAAATAACCCCACGATGAAGGGCCAGGTGCGGTTGATTGAAAACGTTGTTTACTCAGCGGTTGATGGCGAAGCCGTTAAAATGGACATTTTGGCACCCTGGTCACAACGCTATGATTATCTCACCAGTGAACCCCGGCCTCTGATCGTTTTTGTACAGGGGAGCTCCTGGCGATTACCGACAATGGGGGAAGAGATTCCACAATTAGTACAGTTCGTGAAAGCTGGCTACATCGTTGCGACAGTGCAGCACCGGAATTCACTGGATGGACACGCTTTCCCAGCCTTTTTAGAAGATGTGAAGACCGCAATTCGTTACTTGCGGACGAATGCAGATAAATATTCCATTGACCCAAAGCGGGTCGCTATTTGGGGCACTTCGTCCGGAGCAAATGCTGCCTTGTTGGTTGGGTTACCGGCCAATGATCCCCGCTATAAAACGGCTGAATATGAAGATCAGTCAGATGCCGTTAATGCGGTGGTAAGCTGCTTTGCGCCGACGGATGTGATCGATAACATTCAAGAATGCTGATCGGGTTCCAGGATCAGATATTTTGCAATACTCGTTATTTGGTCGTGACAAGAGTAAGTGGGACCAAATCAAGCGTCAAATGAGCCCGTTGTATCAGGTTAAAGCTGGGCAGCAATACCCGCCATTCCTTTTAATGCATGGTGATGCTGACCAAGTGGTCCCGTACCACCAGATGGAAGAAATGTATGATGTACTGCAACAACATGGGGTGGCAGTCGAAGCGTACCGGGTTAAAGGAGCCAATCATGAACGTGATTTCTGGAGTCAACGGATTTATGACCTTGTCAAAGAATTTTTGGTTCCAGTGGAGCATCCAGAGCAGGAAGAATAGGAGGCTTTTAGATGAGTAAACGATTATTAACGGATTTTGTACCAAGTAACTATCAAGTCTACCTGGATATCGACCGTCAAGCGAAGACGATTAAAGGAATTACAACAATTACCGGTGATGCCCGCCAAAAGCAAATTGCGGTGAACCAAAAATTTTTGAGGGTTGATGAAGTAACCGTAAATGGTCAGGCAGTTTCCTTCAAGGTTGATGATCAGGCGGAAACCATCAGTTTACCGGTTGAACAACCGGGAGCAGTTACGGTCCGGATTGCGTACCACACTGATTTAACTGATACGATGATGGGGATTTATCCATCGTATTACCAGGTTAATGGTCAACAAAAGGAACTAATCGGCACCCAATTTGAAACAACGGCCGCGCGGCAAGCCTTCCCGTGTGTCGATGAACCAGCCGCTAAAGCAACCTTTGATTTAGCAATTAAGTATGATGAACAACCAAATGAAACGATTATTGCTAACATGCCCGAAGAAAAGGTCGCGGACGGGGTGCACTACTTTAAGCGGACAGTTAAAATGTCTACGTATCTGATTGCCTTTGCGTTTGGCGAGATGCAAAAGAAACTTACCACCACGAAGAGTGGGGTCCAAGTTGGTGTGTTTGCGACGAAAGCGCACCAACCGAAGGAATTAGACTTTGCTCTGAACATTGCTAAACGGGAAATTGAATTTTACGAAGACTTTTATCAGACGCCATATCCACTAGAACATTCTTGGCAACTGGCCTTGCCAGACTTTTCCGCGGGGGCAATGGAAAACTGGGGATTAGTAACGTACCGGGAAGCATATTTATTGCTAGATCCAGATAACACAACCCTCGATAACAAGCAATTGGTAGCGACTGTAATTACCCACGAATTAGCACACCAGTGGTTTGGTGATCTAGTTACGATGAACTGGTGGGATGATCTCTGGTTAAACGAAAGTTTTGCCAACATGATGGAGTACCTCTCTGTTGACGCAATTCATCCGGAATGGAAGATTTGGGAAATGTTCCAAACCAGTGAAGTGCCAATGGCTTTGCAACGGGACGCGACCGATGGAGTTCAGTCTGTTCACGTGGATGTCGATAGCCCAGCGGAAATTGACTCCATTTTTGATGGTGCCATTGTCTATGCTAAGGGTTCGCGGATGTTGGTTATGGTCCGGTCACTATTGGGCGACGATGCGTTACGAAAGGGCTTAAAGCAGTACTTCCAAGATCACCAATATGGCAATGCACAAGGTGATGACTTGTGGACTGCCCTTGGCAAGGCTTCTGGAATGCAGATTGGTGACATTATGCATTCATGGTTGAACCAACCGGGGTATCCAGTGGTAAGCGCGTCAGTTGTTGATGGCCATTTGAAACTCCATCAGCAACAATTCTTTATCGGTGCCGGGAAGGACCAAGGTCGTTTATGGAAGATTCCGTTGAATGCCAACTATGATGCTGCACCAGAGATTATGGATAATGCTGATATCGACTTAGGTGATTACCAACAATTGCGGCAGGCGAATGGGCAACCATTCCGCTTGAATGTCGGCAATAATTCACACTTTATCGTGAAGTATGATGAGACGTTGCTCAACGATCTTTTGGATCATGTAGATGAGCTCGATCACATTACTCAGCTGCAATTATTACAAGATTTACGCTTGCTGGCGGAAGGAAATCAAGTTACCTACGCGTCAATTGTTCCATTACTAGCCCGCTTTAAGGATAGTCATTCAGCCATTGTCAATACGGTCCTGTATCAGATTGCGAATGCCTTGAAGAAGTTTGTTGAACCGGGAACGATGCAGGAAGACAATTTACGTCAATTGTTTGATCAGCTCAGTCACTACCAGGTAGAACGGTTAGGTTGGCGTCCGGTTGCTGGAGAAAGCAATGACGATCAATTAACCCGGCCACTTGTACTAATGGCTTCCTTGTACGCCAAGAATCAGGCTGCCATGCAAAGCGCTCATGAACTCTTTGAGCAGACAGCTTCTTTGGCAGAGTTACCAGCTGCGGTGCGGCCAGCGATTTTACAAAATGAGGCTGAGAACTTTGGTACCACTGAGTTGTTCGGCCAGCTGATTCATGAGTACCAAACGGCAACCGATCCTGGTTTAAAACAAGACTTATGCTTGGCAACCACTAAGGTCACGGATCCAGAATTATTAGCCCACTTGGTTAATCAATTTGAAGACGCAAGTTTGATCAAGCCGCAAGACTTGCGTGCTTGGTACCGAGGGGTGTTAGCAAATAATGCCGGTCAACAGTTGGCCTGGGATTGGCTACGGAACGAATGGAACTGGCTCGAATCTACTGTGGGTGGTGACATGGAATTTGCCACTTTTATTACCGTTACGGCTGGGGTGTTCCATACACCTGATCGGTTGGCAGAGTTTGAAGAGTTCTTTACTCCAAAACTTGATACTCCTGGTTTAACCCGTGAAATCCAAATGGATACGAGCGTTATTCGGAGCCGCGTTAACCTCGTGGAAAGCGAAAAGAACGGGGTCAATGTCGCAATTGAAAAGGCGGTTCATTAGTAAAGTGCATACTAAAAGGCGATCAGCATTTTTTGCTGGTCGCCTTTTTCAGTCAAATTATTTAAGCTAAAGTTCCCATTGGGTCCCATGGCTTCAGCACGATTGGTTCTTGAGCCGCCGCTTGCTTTAATTGATCGCTAAGGTATTTCTTATTGATCACGATTTGGTAACAGTATTGGTCCATCCAGGAATCACTCATAACGAAGTAACCCTTGGTACCAACTTTTGGACCCCAGGAATTTTCGACCTTCCACTTGGTTGATCGATCATTGACCAGGTCAACTCCCGTTAGAACCATGGCGTGATCCATCATGCTTTCTCCATAATCTAAGGCTTCCGCCTTCGTCATGGTTAATTCTGTATCAAAGAGTTTTTCATAATCGTAAGTATTCAAAGCCATCAGGCCATGCTTGGTGTTGGAGTACTTAATGACGTCTGATCCAAACCAAACGCTTTCGCCACCCTTTAACTGGTCGATTGCTAACTGCTTAAAATCGGCCATTGATAAGTTAAGGTGCTTAACTTGACGACCACCAACAACGTTTCCTAACATTTCGATTGTGTAAGTCTTACCATATTCCTTATCTGCCGTTGGGGCTTGGATGATTGAAATGTAATCATCCAGGTTCCAGCCAACGTACTTTTTAAAGAATTCTTGAGGAGTTAGATCTGCGTCGCGATGGTATTCTTTATCCTTCTTTGTCCGGTATTCAAAGTCAAATTTAGTTACTGGTTCGCCAAATGCGTAGGCAAGCATCCGGTAAACGTTATTGAGCATTTGTTTACGAATGGAGTTGATTTCATCATCCGTTGCCTGATCATTGACTAGCTTCCGTAAAACGACCGCATCATGCCGGAGTTGGTTATTTAGGACCGCGTTAATTTCATTGGACCGGCTAGAATTGTATGATTCGGGCATTGCCGTCTTTGGCACGACACCGTACTTTTCGATGAGGGCGCACAGCATATCCCACTGGCCACCGTCTTGTTGCGGTGTTTCTAATAGCCAAGCTACTTTACGGTCACCAAGCGGCAATTGAGCGGTGTTAATAATGTTTTCGTAAAACCAGTTGGCTTTTTCAAATTTGTCCCAGAAAAAGGCATAGGATTGGGATAGTTCAAAGTTATCTGGCAAGTTAAACTTTTGCTGCATCCCATGACGCATCGTATTTAAAGCCGCAAACATCCAGCAACGACCAGATTGCTTTTGATCAGCGACGTCACCAGTAGCGAGGTCAATCGAAAAGACTGGTGCATCATCCGCGATGGAATGCCAATTAAAACTGGCGGCACGGACCCCATTCGTGGTGACCGCATTTTCTAAGACCTTCGCAGCAGGTCGGTTGTGATAATCTTGGGCAAAGTCTTGAAGATCATCATTAGTAATTTTAAAACTCACAAAAATCACTCCTTTAAAGATATTAAAGACCATTATACCGTATTTATTTAGTAGGGGTAGGAATCTAGGTGGTCGTTTTCGGTAATTTGGCGAACTGCTCGTGCAGGAACGCCGACGACTAAAGAGTTCGCGGGCATATCATGGGTCACTACTGCACCGGCACCGATCACACAACCGTCGCCAATGGTGACACCGGGGCAAACGGTCACGTTGCTGCCAAACCAACAGTTATTGCCGATATTAATTGGTTGTCCCAGTTCTAGATCAGTAAAGGTGCCGTCACTTTGCTGACGGGGATTACGTTGTTGCCAGCGAAGCGGGTGGGTAGCCGTGATTAGACTGACGTTAGGCCCTAGCATCACGTTATCACCGATGGTAATTGGACAGGTGTCCAAGACGGTCAGGTTAAAATTCGCATAAAAATGATCGCCAACGGTGGAAAAACGACCGTAATCAAATTGGATTGGCCCCTGCAGGTATGGTTCTTGCCCATGGTGGGGTATCAGTTGGTCAATGATTTGATTGCGGTGCGTCGTGTCTGTATCCCGTAATTGATTGTAATCTTGACAAAGCCGGTGAGCGATTTCGTGGAAAGCGTCTAATTCGGGAGAATCTGGTCGATAGGGCTGACCATTCAGCATTCTGCGTGTATTTTCTTCCATTATGAGTAAACTCCTTTTTCAGAAAACGCCCATCAGAATAAACTGATGAGCGTTGGAAATTAATAACTATTTAGTTGCGTGCAAAACTTCGGGACCGTTATCACGACCAACAATCACATCATCAACGCGATTCAGGAACAAACCATGTTCAACCACCCCGACGGTGTGAATGAGATCTTCCGCAAGGGCATGGGGATCATCGATTTGACCAAGGTGGATATCAATGATGAAGTTATTTTCGTCAGTACGGTACTTGTGGTCACCATCCATTCGCCAAACTGGCTTGTAACCCTTCTTTTCAAAGGTGTTAAAGACATGTTGAGCACCAAACGGAATGACTTCCACAGGAACTCCAAAGTCCCCAATCCGGGAAACTAACTTGGATTGATCAACAATCCAGATCTTTTTAGTTGAGGCGTTGTTAACGATCTTTTCCCAAAGTAGGGCACCACCGCCCCCCTTGATTCCGTTAAAGTCATCATCGACTTCGTCAGCTCCGTCGATACAAAGATCAATGTGGTCAACATCATCAATGTCCTTGATAGTAATACCAAGTGATTCAGCCTGCTTCGTAGTGCGGTTAGAAGTGGTTACCCCGACAATCTTGAGGCCCTCATTTTTGACCCGTTCACCAAGGGCGTCGACCATATAACGCACGGTTGAACCGGTTCCTAGTCCAACGATCATGCCGTCTTGAATGTACTTAACGGCTTCCTTACCCACTTGGGCTTTTAATTCATTTTGATCCATAATCATAATCTCCTTTTAAAATCGATCTTGTGGCAACAGGACGGATTGTGCTTCCGGATGCAACTTGAAATATTGCTTGGCATAGGGACACATGATTTTGACAATCCACTGCTTTGCTGCGGCAAGCTGAACAAAGCGTGCCATTAACTGGCTGGCGAGCCCTTGATGGCGGAATTCTGGAACCACAAAAACTCGTTCAACGACGACATGATTACTGTCAGGGGTTACCGGTGAGAAGCTGACTTCTCCGGCCCACTGCTGATCATCCGTCAGGGCACTAATATTGTCCTCGGCAACGACCAAGTGCATGCGAAACGCACTCCTTTCTAACGATCTCTTTTTGCACACTAAATTGTCACTGTTTTAATAATAAAAGTCAAGCAAAGTTCATGTTACAATTAATAAGTAATCAGATAAACGGGGTGAAATTATGCAACGCGGATTTAAAATTGTTTCGCATAAAGCAAAGGCGGGATTGCATCTTCCACAGCGGCAAACTAAACAAGCTGCAGGCTACGACTTTGAAGCTGCGGAAGACTTTGTTCTACCGTCCATTTGGAAGGGAAACTTTATTAAAACTTTATGGAAAATTCATCACCAGGACCAATTAACGGTGGATGATATTACTGCTGGTGATCAGAGTTTGAAGCCTTATCTGGTACCCACCGGCATCAAAGCTTACATGCAACCAGACGAGGTATTAATGCTTTTTAACCGGTCGAGTGGGCCTCTGAAACGGCGCCTGATTTTACCAAATGGCGTCGGGATCATTGATGCGGATTACTACGATAATCCAGCGAATGAGGGAGAAATCTTCGTTCAATTAATTAATTACGGGTTGACCGACTATCACATCAAAAAAGGTGAACGAATCGCGCAGGGAATCTTTGTTCCATATTTAACGGCGGATGAAGAAGAGCAACCACAAGCGGTTCGGGAAGGTGGGTTCGGCTCAACCAAAGAATAAGAGGGATTGGAATTATGGCAAAAGCCAAGACACACTTTGTCTGCCAAAATTGTGGCTACATTTCACCACGGTTCTTAGGCCGGTGCCCGAACTGTGGTCAATGGAATACGCTAGTTGAAGAAGTGGATCAGTCGACAATTAAGCAGCCGAAAACCACAACTACGACACTAACGGGGATTGTTGCTAAGCCCCAACGAATTAATGAAATTGATACCCAAAAAACACCACGGGTTAAAACGCAGCTTCATGAGTTGAATCGGGTACTTGGTGGGGGCATTGTTCCGGGATCGTTAGTACTAATTGGTGGTGATCCGGGAATTGGAAAATCGACCCTATTATTACAAGTATCCGGGCAATTAAGCCAAGAAGGACACTCGGTTCTGTACGTTTCTGGTGAAGAGAGTGCTAACCAAATTAAGATGCGGGCGCAACGTTTAGACGTGTCTGGTGATGATTTTTATATCTATCCGGAAACGAACATGGATAGTATTCGGGCTACCATTGATGAGATGAATCCGGAATATGTAGTCATCGACTCCGTGCAGACGATGCAAGCGACTGATGTGACATCCGCAATCGGTAGTGTTGCACAAATTCGGGCAGTGACGGCCCAACTAATGCAGATTGCCAAGGGCAAGAATATTACCGTGTTCGTGGTGGGCCACGTTACTAAAGGTGGCGTGTTAGCCGGCCCCAAGATTTTGGAGCACATGGTGGATACGGTTCTCTACTTTGAAGGGGATCTTCACCACACCTACCGGATCCTACGGTCAGTCAAAAACCGGTTTGGTTCAACCAATGAGCTAGGCATTTTTGAAATGAACGGGACGGGGTTGAAAGAAGTTGCGAACCCTTCCGAAATCTTTTTGGAGGAGCGACTCAAGGATGCTACGGGTTCTGCAGTAGTGGTTTCACTGGAAGGAACCCGACCGATTTTAGTTGAAATCCAAGCTTTAATTACCCCGTCCGTATTTGGCAATGCACAGCGGACCGCGACCGGCTTGAGTCGTAATCGGGTATCATTAATTATGGCTGTGTTAGAAAAGCGGTCTAATTTGCTATTACAAAATCAGGACGCCTACCTCAAAGCAGCGGGTGGCGTCAAATTGGATGAACCCGCAATTGATTTAGCCATTGCGGTGGCAATTGCCTCTTCGTACCGTGATAAAGGTACGAAACCTACGGATGCGTTCGTGGGTGAAGTTGGTCTAACGGGTGAAATTCGGCGGGTCAACCGGATCGAGCAACGAGTGGCCGAAGCAGCTAAGTTAGGTTTCAAGCGGATCTTTATCCCGAAAAATAACTTGCAAAACTGGACGCCACCGCAGAACATTGAAGTGGTTGGGGTAACTACCATTAGTCAAACGCTGCAATTAGCATTAGCATAATTGAAAGGAGGACACGTGATGAGAAAGGGAATTGTTCGATTAGTTTTTACGATTTTAGGAGCCGCAATTGGTTACTACTATTTACCACCTTTATGGCCAGCGATTGGAGTTCAGTACAACTCGGTATTAATGATTATTGCTGACCTCTTTATTGGTGGGGTGATTTTCTGGTTAATTTCACTAATTTCGATTGGTTGGATCTTAAAGTTGGTGCAGCAAACTGAAGATTACTTAACGCAAAAGAGTCCGTTATACTTATTCTTTGGGGCATTATTAACGATTATTGGCCTGATTTTAGCAATTTTAATTTCTATTCCACTATGGCGGACCCATATTCCGGTTGTTAACAACATTGTGCCAATCTTATTGATGCTGATATTTAGTTACTTCGGTTTCCGAATGGGGACGACCCGGTTGGATGACTGGCGGACTTTCCTGACAATTAAGCGCGGCACCAAGGATAACAGTCAAAGTGGCGAGGTCATCAAGCAACAAGATGCTAATTATCACCACTACAAAATCTTAGATACGAATATCTTAATTGATGGGCGGATTTATGACTTGGTAAAGACGGGATTTTTGGAAGGAACCTTGTTAGTACCGAACTTTGTGTTGTATGAACTACAATACATTGCTGATTCTGGCGAAAGTATTAAACGGGTTCGCGGTCGGCGTGGCTTGGATATTTTAAATAAACTCCGTCAGGAAAAAATTGTGCCCATCGAAATGTATGATGGTGATTTTGAAGATATTCCAGAAGTCGATAGTAAATTAATCGCCCTCGCTAAAAAAGTTGATGGGGTAATCGTAACCAATGACTGGAATTTAAATAAGGTCATTCAGTTCCAAAATGTCCAGGTTTTAAACATTAATAACCTTGCGAAGTCCTTGCGTCCACGCGTAATTCCAGGTGAACACCTGCACGTAACCGTTGCGAAAAAAGGAACGGAACGGCAACAAGGGGTGGCCTACCTTGACGATGGGACAATGGTTGTGGTTGAAGACGGTCGTTACTACATGAATGAGAATGTTGAAGTTGAAGTCACTAGTGCGCTTCAAACGGATGCTGGGCGGATGATTTTTGCTCGACCATTACATTCAGCCAAGGGAATTAGCAATGACCAAGACGATTCACATGATGATAAATAAAAAGTCGAGCAGATCAGGTGTGGAGTGCAAGCACTGATCTGCTCGTTTTTGTTTTTTGTTAGCAAAAAGAAAAGCCGTGGCTTGGGAGAACCACGGCTTGGTTTACGAATATCTTTGGGGAAGATTTCGTAAAGGAGTATTTTTCGGTTACTATTGGGAGGAGTAATTGAAAAATAATCGGTTTCGGTTAATTTGTAGTAGTTGTTTTCTACTACGGTTTATATACTAGCAACAGATTGTGAAGAAAGTGTGACCAAAAGGTAAATAATTCTTTGCTTTCAAAAAATTAGCGGAGAGAAGTGTGGTCGCGCGGTGAGTGTGGTACTATTAAACTATCAAAATTGGCCCACAAAGGAGTTTTACAGATGCTAAAAATATATAATACTTTAACCAGAACAAAAGAAGAATTTCGTCCAGTTCATCCCGGTGTGGTTAATATGTATGTCTGTGGGCCAACGGTATACAATTACATTCACATTGGTAATGCGCGGAGTGCGATTGCTTTTGATACGGTGCGTCGGTACTTAGAGTTTATTGGCTATCATGTTAACTACGTCTCTAATTTTACCGATGTTGATGACAAGATGATTAAGGCGGCTCATGAGCAGGGAATTACTGTCCCAGAATTAGCCGATAAGTATATCCGAGCCTTTTTGGAAGATACGGCGGCGGTCAATATCGAACCCGCCACAATGCATCCGCGTGCAACGGATAATATTCCAGAAATTATTGAATTTATTCAACGTTTAATCCAGCGTGGTTATGCCTACGCTGTTGATGGGGACGTTTATTATCGGGCCCGTAAATTCAAACATTATGGTCAATTGTCAGGTCAATCAATTGATGATCTGGAAGTTGGAGCCAGTGAACACGTTAGTGCTGATGAAGTGAATAAAAAGGCTGACCCAATGGACTTTGCTTTGTGGAAGGCAGCCAAGCCAGGCGAAATTAGTTGGGATTCACCATGGGGCGCCGGTCGGCCAGGTTGGCATATTGAATGTTCAGTGATGTCCACGAAGTATTTAGCCGATACAATTGATATTCATGCTGGTGGTCAGGATCTGGAATTTCCTCACCATGAAAATGAAATTGCACAATCAGAAGCGGCGACGGGCAAAAAATTTGTGAACTATTGGATGCATAATGGATTTGTAACGATTGGTAAGGACAACGAAAAGATGAGTAAGTCCTTGCATAACTTCATTACTGTTCACGACATTATTAAGCACGTTGATCCACAAGGATTGCGCTTCTTTATGGCAACGACCCAGTACCGGCGGCCAATCCAGTACAGCGAGGATAATTTAGTGGACGCTCAAAATAATTTAGCCCACATCCAAACAGCATTTAATAATTTGGAATACCGGAAAAACGATGCGACTGATGGTGACGACACCACGGTTGCTAATCAATTAGCTACTTTCCGGTCATCATTTATTGAAGCCATGGATGATGATATTAACGTTCAAAATGGGATTGCTGTCGTGTATGAATTAGTTAAGTTTGCTAATCGCTATACTGAAAAGAAGACGGTTGCTAAGGATGCGATTGGTAACATTCAAAAGTTATTGAAGGAACTGTTACTGATTTTTGGGGTTAAGCTAACGGCTACTGGTCAGATCGATGATGAAACGATTAAACAACTCATTGCGAAGCGAGATGAAGCGCGGCGGCAAAAGAATTTTGCTTTAAGTGATCAAATTCGTGATGATTTAAAGGCCCAAGGAATTATTATTGAAGACACGCCGCAGGGAACACGGTATAGAAAGGAATAGCATGGCAAAAGCGGATTATCGACAATTGAATGGAATTGCATTAGCCTATCTTGGTGATGCCGTATATGAAGTCACAGTACGGGAGCACCTTTTAAATCTTGGTATGACGAAGCCAAATCGTCTGCAAAAGAAAGCCACCGCATACGTTTCTGCCAAAGCCCAAGCTGGTTTGATTAAGTTAATGGAAGAACAATCTCTGTTAACTGATGAAGAATGGGAATTTTTTAAACGCGGTCGGAATGCAAATAGTTATACGCATGCTAAGCACACGTCTGTGCTGACGTACCGTATTTCAACGGGATTCGAAGCACTAATGGGCTACTTGCAACTATCTGGGCAAACAGAGCGGCTTGCAGAATTATGTCGATGGTGTATCAAACAAGTTGATTTAGGGAGGGTGCAATATGAACAATGAGACACCAGAGTTTGTGATCGGCCGTCACCCGGCCGTTGCGGCATTAAAATCGGATCAGGAGATCAATAAGGTCTTTATTCAAAAGGGATTACGCACTGACGCAATTGCCCAGATTATCAAACTTGCCAAAGAGCGGCACCTCGTTATTTCAAATGTTCCCAAAACCAAGCTCGATCAAATGGTTGATCATCAAAACCACCAAGGGGTAGCTTTAGCGGTGGCGGCTTATCATTACGCAACGATTGATGCTTTATTTGCTAATGCGCAGGCACATGATGAAGAACCGTTTCTGCTGATTTTGGATGAGTTAGCGGATCCGCATAATCTGGGATCAATTATGCGGACTGCGGATGCAGCTGGAGTGCATGGTATTATCATCCCTAAGCGCCGAGCCGTAGGTTTAACTTCCGTAGTGGCGAAGACTTCCGCTGGTGCCATTGAACGGGTTCCGGTAGCGCGGGTTACCAACCTTGTGCAAACCGCGAAGGAACTTAAAGCGCGGGGCGTTTGGCTGTTTGGTACAGATATGCAAGGGACTGACTATCGCCGTTGGGATGCTCAAGGAGCAGTAGCAGTCGTGATTGGTAATGAAGGGAAGGGAATTTCTCCATTATTAAAGAAGACCTGTGACGAAATGTTGACGATTCCCATGATTGGTCAAGTGCAAAGCTTGAACGCCAGTGTGGCAGCCAGCTTATTAATTTATCAAGGGTTCAGTTCTCGTCATCCATTAAAATAATTTGAAAAAAACAATCTAAGGAATGACTAGTTCTAAAGATTGTTTTTTCTTATCCAAAGATCAGAGACAAATTTTGCGTATTGTCTCTTTTAAAGAAGTTTGGTAAATTATTTGAGACAACTAACGAGTGACGGTCAAATTTTGCGACAGCGGTACTAAACGCAGGAGAAAAGCCGTCGTGGAACTAAGGTGAGAGCTGGTTCTATACCCCCGGTCAAGACGCTGTGACGGTGAGATGATTAGCTAGCTAATTTTCAAGTGGGTCCGTTAGGGGTTAGTGGAAAATGAGGTTGCGTCTAATGAGTCCAAGATTGATTCAAACAACCCCAGAGAGTGAACTAATTAAGCAGGTTGCGGGAAAAGATTCGGAAAGTTTTGTAATCTTGTATCGGCAATACTTACCATTAATTTGTAAATTATGGTATCAGTTTCGTTTAGATGAAGTACCATTGGATGATTGGAAACAAGAGGCAGCAGTTGTATTATATCGAACGGCTTGTTCCTACTCTTGCCATGAGTCCCGGTTTTGCTGGTACCTACGTCAGGCGCTCATGAATAAGATTCGGGATCTTTATCGACAGCAAGCTGCACAAAAGCGGATCCCGACGAATCAGGTTGAAATGATTACAGACGTTCAGATTGACCAGCGCTTGGTGGACATCGACTTTCAACCAGATGAGGTTAGCCATTTTCGGCTGCTGTACCAGCAGTTTTTGCAAGAGTGTTCCCATTTAGAAAAGAATGCCTTTTTGGGGATTAATTCTGGTGAACGCTTGGAAAATGTGGCTCGTCAATTATGTTGTTCGCCATTAACAATTCGCAGTGCCTTTGAACGCGCACGGAAGAAGTTTAAGCAGCGAATCCTTAATTAGTTCACAACGCTTGTTTGGAACAACTCCTGTCTAAGAACTAGATAGGAGTTGTTTTTATTTTCGGAAAATGATAGCCTTAGATAGATGGAGGTGACTGTGATGGCGCAAAGAAAAGTTGGCTTGGAGTGCACGAAATGTGGAGCTCGCAACTACACCGTTACGGTTAAACCAACCCGTGAACAACGGTTAGAGTTAAAAAAGTTTTGTAAACATTGTGGTGAATATACCGTTCATCGTGAAACTAGGTAGTGGAGGGAAACAATGCATTTATTTAGATTTTTAAAGAGTGTTGTTCAAGAAATGCATAAGGTGGTCTGGCCCACTTGGAAGGAAAATCGGCGCGACACAGGAGTGGTAATTTCGCTAACGATTTTCTTTGTGATCTTCTTTGCGTTGGCAGACTGGATCATTCAAGCGGGGATGCTGGCCTTTGTCAAATAGTGATGGCTAGTCAAAGCGAGTATTTTTTGCTATAATTCAAAAGAAGCAAAACTTCGTGAGGAGCGAGGTTTTTTTATTTTGACAAAATTATTAAAGGAGAATCATCATGGAATCACATGAAAAACGCTGGTATGTACTGCACACCTATTCTGGATACGAAAATCGGGTTAAGAGCAACCTGGAGTCCCGAGCTCAATCAATGGGCATGGAAGACTACATTTTCCGGGTAGTGGTTCCTGAAGAAACGGTGCGGACAGTTAAGGATGGCCAAGCAAAGGAAACGGAAGAAAAGACGTTCCCAGGTTACGTTTTAGTTGAAATGGTGATGACTGATCAAGCTTGGTACATTGCACGGAATACACCTGGCGTTACCGGATTCTTAGGTTCCCATGGTGGTGGTTCCAAGCCAACCCCATTGCTTCCAGAAGAAGTGGACAGGATCATGAAGCGAATGGGAGCGGATGTCGCACGAACGGACATTAACGTTAATGTTGGCGACAGCATCAAGATTATTGCTGGGCCATTTGCTGATTTGACCGGAAAAGTAACGGCGGTTGATCATGACAAGATGAAGGTCAACGTGGATATTGAAATGTTTGGTCGGCAGACTAGTGCCGAAGTTGGTTTTGACCAAATCGATACGATGGATAATTAATTCTCTAACTTGAATTTTATGTAATTTTGTGGTAATTTATTTTGGTATGCAATATGCATACTGTGGGAGAGGTAAAAACTTACTGCCTCATCATTACCACAACACGGACTAAGGAGGTTTTGTCTCGTGGCAAAAAAAGTAGCTAACATTGTTAAGTTGCAAATTCCTGCCGGTGCAGCAACACCAGCTCCACCAGTAGGTCCTGCACTTGGACAAGCAGGTATCAACATTATGGGATTCACTAAGGAATTCAACGCACGGACTGCAGACCAAAAGGGTATGCTGATTCCAGTTGTAATTACCGTTTACGAAGATCGTTCATTCGACTTCATTACCAAGACCCCACCTGCTGCCGTATTACTTAAGAAAGCCGCTGGTGTTGAACATGGTTCCGGTGAACCTAACACGAAGAAGGTTGCTAAGGTAACCAAGGATCAAGTTAAGGAAATTGCCGAAACTAAGATGCAAGATCTAAACGCTGCTGACGTTGAAGCAGCTATGCGCATGATCGAAGGTACTGCACGGAGCATGGGCTTCACTGTTGAAGACTAAGCCACGCACAGCGCCGGGACTTTTATCAAAATAAAAGTTCCCACGTGGGAGGTCAACCCGTTAGACCACATTTGCAAGGAGGAAAACACAAGATGGCTAAAAAACATGGTAAGAAATACCTTGAAGCGCTGAAGAAGGTTGACAGCAAGAAAGAATATGCTGTTAACGACGCGGTTCAATTAGTAAAAGATATTGATTTTGCAAACTTTGATTCAACTGTTGAAGTTGCATTTAAGTTAAACGTTGACACTAAGCAAGCAGACCAACAATTACGTGGTGCCGTTGTTTTACCAAACGGTACTGGTAAAGACCAAACTGTAATTGTTTTTGCTAAGGGTGACAACGCTCAAGCTGCTAAGGATGCTGGTGCTGACTTTGTTGGTGACCAAGACTTAGTTGAAAAGATTCAAGACGGTTGGTTAGACTTTGACGTTGCAATTGCAACTCCAGACATGATGCCACAAGTTGGTCGTTTAGGTCGGGTCTTGGGACCAAAGGGCTTAATGCCAAACCCAAAGACTGGGACTGTAACGATGGATGTTGCAAAGGCCGTTGAAGAATCAAAGGCTGGTAAGGTTACTTACCGGACTGACCGTGACGGTAACGTTGCTGTACCATTTGGTAAGGCTTCATTTGATACTGACAAGTTAGTAGAAAACTTGAAGACGATTGAAGATGTTGTTGTGAAGGCACGTCCAGCTTCTGTTCGTGGGACTTACGTTCAACACGTTTCCATTGCTTCAACTTTCGGACCAAGTGTTACGCTTGATTTGACCACTTTCTAGTTCAGTGGAATTAATAAAACAGCATCAGAATTGTTAATACAATTCTGATGCTGTTTTTGTATTCTCTATAATAATGCGGCAAAATTAAGAAAAGTTAATGCTAAGACAATGGTTAAATAACTAATCATTTGCCAATGGTGGTTGGCATATTGTCCCATGATCTGGCGGTTACTTGTAATGATAATGAGGGGAAAAAGGGTAAAAGGTAGCGCAACACTTAAAATGATTTGGGCGAGAATAATTAATTGTTCAAATTCCTGTTCATTAAAGTGAATGCAACAGCCAATGATGATCACTGGGATCAGAGTAACTAAACGAGTGAGCAGGCGTCGTTTCCAAAGGGGTAAACGAAGGTTAATATAACCTTCCATGACGATTTGACCTGCAAGGGTGCTGGTGATTGAAGAAATCAATCCAGTAATTAAGAGAGCAAAACCAAAAAGGCTACTCATGACGGGACTAGCTAATGAGCCAACAATCTTAGAATTATTTAAGCCATAAAAGACGTCTGCCAAGCTATTGAGGGTTCCATGATGGAAGAATAATGTTCCTCCCATGATCATGAGAAGGGCATTGACAAGGAGGGCGGCTACCAAGTGAATGATGGAGTCCCAATTAGCAAATTGCAAAGTTTCGTGAACTTGGCGGGGATCATGTTCATCATAACGGCGGCTTTGGGCAAGCGCGGAGTGAAGATAGATATTATGGGGCATGATCGTGGCACCAATGATTCCCAAACTTAGTAACAACTGAGCGTGATTGTTAACAATATTAGTGGCAGGAAGACAACCATTTAAAATTGGCGACCATTCTGGATGAGCACGGGCGACTTCAATAGTAAAGATTCCTGCAACAATTAGGATTGTTGCTAACACAATGAATTCAATTCTGCGAATACCAAATTGCAAGAAGAGTAAAACGACGATGACGTCCGCGACCGTTAGTAATACGCCAACAATAAGGGGAAGATGAAATAATAAATACAGAGCCACGGAGGTGCCGATGACCCCGGTTAGATCGGTGGCCATCATGGCCAGTTCGTTTAAGAGCCATAAAACAATGCGAACTGGTTTAGAAACTCGAGCAGCAATGGCTTGCGCAAGATCTGTTCGAGTAACCACACCTAACTTAATGGATAGGGATTGCATTATCATTGCGACCAAGATGGAGAAGATTAGAACACTTAATAGTGAGTAACGATATTGAGCACCGCCCGCTAAAGAAGTTAGCCAATTACCAGGATCCATATAACCAACTGCTACTAGAGCACCGGGGCCACAGTAAGCGAGAAATTTTTGCCAGAAGGCAGATTCATAAACTGTCGGTACTTTAACACTCCCATTAATTTCATCAAGACTTTTCTTGTTCATTAGCGGCCTCCTTGGCCAGATTGGCGATCAAAGCAGCAAACTCTGGATCATCATTCAGGGATGGCATTATGGCGAGTTCTTGACCGCCACTGGCCCGAAAGGCCTGATAATTTTGAACGCCGTTTTCTTCTAGTGTTTCAAGACAATCTGTAACAAATGAGGGTGAAGCAATCATGATGCGTCGCTTACCCAGTTGAGCTTGGCGAAGTAATTCATTTTTAAGGTACGGTTTTAACCATGGCATGGGGCCGAACTTTGATTGATAAACCATTTTGATTTGATGGTCGGGGATGGCTAGTCGCTTTTTTAATTCAACAGTCGTCCGTTCGGTTTCAGATTGATAAGGG